>JAOZSG010000250.1 GCA_029939785.1 Fidelibacterota bacterium
TTTTGACACTACTTGAACTTGCAGATTTTAATCACCCTTTATTAAAACGTCTTTCAAAAAATGCAACAGGAACATTTTCACATTGTATTACTGTAGGTAATCTCGCTGAAGCCGCAGCAGATGCTATTGGAGCAAATGCATTACTCGCCAGGGTAGGATCGTACTACCATGATGTTGGTAAAATTTCACAACCTGAATATTTCGTAGAAAATCAATCATATATCAGTAATAAACATGATAATATTCCTCCAAATATGAGTGCCTTAGTAATAATTAATCATGTGAAAGAAGGACAAAAACTAGCCAAACAATATAAATTACCCGAAGTACTCTCAGATTTTATTAGTCAACATCATGGTACTACAAGAGTAGAATATTTTTATAATAGAGCTATAAATCAGGCAAAAGATCCGGAAACAGTAAATGTATCTGATTTTGAATATGCAGGTCCAAAACCAGACACAAAAGAAACAGGAATTGTAATGCTGGTAGAATCAATTGAAGCTGCCTGCAGATCAGTTGAAAATCCGACTATAAGTACAATCATAAAAATAATCGACTCAATTATTGCTCAACGTTTATCAAGCGGTCAGTTAGATAATTGTCCTTTAACCTTTGATGATCTGAAAAAGATAAAAGGAAATATTAAAACAAATACCGGAATTCTTCCTGTATTGAAAAGTGTTTATCATTTGAGAGTGGAATATCCTGACCAGGAAAAAAACAAAAAATCAGGTTAACAATGTCATATATAAAAATACATAATTTACATCAAAACTATACTTTATTATGTCCAACCGTGGATAGAATTACAAATCATATTGCAAATTATGAGAAGATGTCAATTAAAAAAATTTTAATTATAGTCACTGATGATGGACAATTGAATGAATTGAAACAAAAGTTTTTTGGTGAAGATGTATTAACAGATACAATTACTTTTAATTATAACGAACAAAATGAACCTGTTGAAGGTGAAATTTATCTTAGTGTAGATAGGATTATTGAAAACTCTAAAAAATATAAAAATAATCTTGAATATGAATTTGCAACAGTTCTCGTTCATAGTATATTACATCTTCTTGGTTATGAAGATGATACATCTGATAATAAAAAACAGATGTTTGCATTACAAAACTTTTACATGCAAAATCAAAATTTTAAAAGACTTATTAGAAAAAGACATAAAAAATAAAATATGCAAAAAAGAAAAAATATTGATCCTACAGCTGGTCCAGCATTAGAACAATTAATAAAAATAGTAAAAAAACTTAGAGGTCCGGATGGATGTGAATGGGATAAAGCACAAACCCACAAATCCCTCCGACCATATTTGCTGGAAGAAGCTCACGAAGTAATTGAATCAATTAATGAGGAAGACCCTTCAAAAATAAAAGAAGAATTGGGCGATTTACTTTTACATATAGTTTTTCAGGCTGAACTTGGAGATGAGAAAAAAGAATTCCATTTAACAGATTCAATTGATCATATTTGCAAAAAATTAATAAGAAGACATCCGCATGTATTCAGTGACACAAAGGTTAATGGTATCTCGGATATAAAAAAAAATTGGGAAGAAATTAAAAAGTCAGAAGGTCGGAAATCCATGATGGAAGGCTTACCCAAAAGCATGCCGGCACTTTTATTAGCAAGACGCATTCAGGAAAGAGCTGCAGAAGTTAATTTTGACTGGAATGATATAACCTATGTCTGGGACAAGATTGATGAAGAAATACTGGAATTACATGAAGCGATAGAAGAAAAAGATATTGATCATATAGAAGATGAATTTGGTGATATTCTTTTTGCATTGGTAAACCTATCCAGATTTTTAAAAATAAATCCGGAAGAAGCATTAAAAAGAACCAATCGGAAATTTTTGAGTAGATTTAAAAAAATTGAAAAAAAAATAGATGAAAATGGCTTAAAATTCAATGAATTATCAATAGAAGAATTAGAAAAATATTGGCAGGAAATTAAAACTATAGAATAATAAATTAGAACTATTTGTCGTCAATATCAAGCCTTAAAAAAAGAAATATTTTTACTTGACCAATTAAACAATGTGGATTATATTCTATACAGTTATTAAAGATTTTTGAAAAACTATCCTGTAATATAATGCAAGAACCAATTGTTGGAACCAACACCAAGCAATTGGGAACTGTACTCTGATTAGCTAAAGCATGCCTTCATTACGCTTGGAAACTTGATCTAGTCAGGAGGTACCCACTGTGAATCCAATGGATTCCAGCAATTCTTCATTATTATTGCAGGATTTTTTTTGTTTATACTAATTTATTTTGTATTTGTATTTTTTTTACATTCAATGGAGAAAAAAATTAGGATAATTCACGAATTGCAATTTTGAGAGCTTCTACCGGCTGTAAATCTGCGATTTTACGGCGAAGATTGTTACTTTTTTCCATTAGTAAAGGTGCTAAAATTAGATGATCTTTCCGTGTTGCTGATTTTGTAACATCGATTGCCGGAAAAATTCTTTGCTCAGCACATTCACGTGATAATAACAAATCCCAGTTTCCGGTTCCTTTGAATTCATTAAAAATGACTTCATCTAATCGACTTCCTGTCTCAATAAGAATTGAAGCTAAAATTGTGAGGGATCCGCCTTCTTCTATTTTTTGGGCTCTTCCAAAAAATTTTCGAGGTATTTCCATAGCTTTGATGCCAAGACCACCGCTCATTACTCTACCCTTTGACTTAGATTCTTTATTTGAAGCACGAGCCATTCGAGTAAGAGAATCAACGAGAATACATACATCCTCACCATATTCTATCATTCTTGTAGCCATACTAATTGTAAGTCGTGCAATACGCATATGACTTTCAGCACTTTGGTCGGCGGAAGAATGAAAAACTTTTGCCTCTGGAATTCCTCTTTTGAAATCTGTAATTTCTTCAGGGCGTTCATCAACAAGAAGAATAATTACTTTTACTTCCGGATTATTACTTATAATAGATTTTGCGAGATGTTGTAAAATTGTTGTTTTTCCTGCTTTTGCAGGAGATATTATCAATCCACGTTGTCCCTTTGCAACAGGAACAATCAAGTCAATCATCTTACCCATTATATCTTTTTTCCCCTGTGAAATCATGAGTTTTTGAGTTGGATTGATACTTGTTAAATCTTTATGCTCTTTTGTATTCTGATATTTTTCAATAGTAGAATTATTAATAGAAATAATTTTATCTGCTTTTATTTTTTTCTTATCTGTTTTATAATGAACTTCTAAAAGGAGCCCTTCTTTGAGATGAAATTCATTAATTATTTCTTTTGAAACAAAAATATCATCATGTTCAGGAATAAAATTTTTATCAGGATCACGTAAAAAACCGAATCCCTTATTAGTTATTTCTAAAATACCTTTTTTTATATTATTATTCATTTTATTTTATTTTTTATTTTATTAATATTGACACTTAACAGGTCGAAATATAATACAATTATTAAGAAAAAAACTAAAGAAAAAAAAATATATGAAAATATTTGATGGACACAATGATGTACTACTGGAATTAACCCGTTACTATAGAGGTAAAGTTAAAAGGTCATTTTTTCAAAATGAACCTGATGGGCACTTAGATATGAAACGTGCAATTAAGGGAAAATATGCCGGTGGTTTTTTTGCCATATTTATTCCTCAGCAATCAGTAATTAAAAATAGAGATGAACATAGATCGCGATGGAATGGGGCTGGACGAGATGCACTTATGGATGCTCCCCTCGATTTAGGGTATGCCAGGTACAGAACTTTTGAAATGATGGCTATGTTACTCAAAATTGAAAGAGAATCAAAAGGTAAATTTCAAATAGTAAAAAATTATGATCAATTAATGAATTGTTTTAATAATGATATTATGAGTTCGATAATTCATTTTGAAGGAGCAGAAGCGATAGATTGTTCTCTCGATAGTTTATATGTTTTTTATGAAGCTGGTTTAAGATCTCTGGGAATTACATGGAGTCGCCCAAATGCTTTTGGTTATGGTGTTCCAATGAAATTTCCGGCATCTCCTGATACAGGTCCGGGATTAACACCATATGGTAAAAACCTGGTTAAGGTGTGTAATGAATTAGGAATTATAATTGATTTGGCACATATGAATCAAAAAGGATTTTTTGATGTGGCAAATTTATCTGATTCTCCACTTATATATTCACATACGGGTGTTCATTCCATTTGCCCTTCGTCTAGAAATATTACCGATGATCAAATAAAAATTATTGCTAATTCTAATGGTGTTATTGGTATTAATTTTTATGTTGGTGATTTACGAGATGATGGAAAATTAGATTCAAATACATCTATATATCAATTGGTTAAACATATTGATTATATTATTAATTTAGTTGGAGATGATCATGTGGCACTAGGATCTGATTTTGAAGGTGCAATTATATCTAATGAGATAAAAGATGTTGCAGGATTACAAAAAATTGTGACAATTATGGAGTCAAAAGGATATAGTAAAAATACCATCGAAAAAATTTGTCATAAAAACTGGTTCCGAATCATAAAAAATTCCTGGAAATAATTTGATTTAATATAATACAATTTGTACTATTAAAAGATAGTATAAGAACTTTTGAAATATTTTAAAATACATTTAATTTACACATTGATTTGTAAGAAATTTAGTTCAGATGAAAATATTGTAAATCCATCTTGAAAAAAGGAATAAGAATGAAAAATATTTTAATTGTAGATGATTCAATTATAATGAGAAATTGGATAAAAAAAATATTGTCAAATAATAATTATAATTGTATCGAAGCAAAAAATGGATTGGATGGTCTCAACAAAATTGAACAAAATAATATAGATTTTGTTTTTCTTGATTTACTCATGCCGGAATATGATGGTTTTTATTTATTAGAAAAACTTAAAGAACAAAAATCTGAAGTTCCGGTTGTCATATTAAGTGCTGATATTCAGATAAGTTCAAAACAGAAATGTGAAAAATTAGGAATAAAAGAATTTATAAATAAACCACCGAGTAAAGAAAAGTTATTAATGGTACTTGAGAAATATATGAAAAAGGATGATTAATTATGGATTTAAGTTTTGAGCAAACTGAAGCCCTTAAGGAATTAATAAATATCGGAGTTGGTAGAGCAGCATCGACATTAAACGAAATGCTTAATACACAAATAACTTTAAAAACTCCTGAAATTACTATACAAAAAATTGAAGAATATATTAAAGAAAGAAGTTA
>JAOZSG010000251.1 GCA_029939785.1 Fidelibacterota bacterium
ACCAGTTTCATGGGAAATAGTTTATTTTCCGGAAATAAAACAGATGAGCGTAAGCCTTTTCAATATGATGGTGTAAATGTTGGTTATTTTGGTAATTCAAAAGATATTACTCGTAGAATAGCAGACAATTATGATGTTAAACTAAATATTGATGGTGCACAATTTATAAATGCAAAACTATTTGAAAATCTGATTAAATTACGAAATGCTTTTCAAACAGGTGATATTGCTCAAATGACAACATCAATAGATGAGTTAGAGCAATCGGCTGATAAAATTGTTTTAATGAATACTTCAATGGGGTCCATAAAAAAACAATTAGAAACAACCGAATATAGAATTGAAGTAGCTGATATTAATATCAAATCATATTTATCTCAAACTGAAGATGCAGATTTAGCAAGTTCAATAACTAATTATAATGCTGAAGAAACAGCATATAAAGCAGCATTGGAAGCGACTTCTAATGCAATAAATCTTAATATTTTAAACTTCATCAGATAATCAGGGAGGATTTGGTTCGAATGGAAGATATTGCAATTAAGAAAGAACAAATAACCAGGAAGAGTAAAACAATGATTTATACATTTAAATATGGCTTACCCGGTTTTGAAAATCTAAACGAATACAAATTAGAAGATTTAGAAGATTATCCTCCATTTAAATTATTTAAATCCTGTGAAGATGATAATATTTCAATGATTGTAATTGATGGAGAATTATTAGAAATCTTCCCGGAAATTCAAATCCCAAAAAAAGAATTAATAAAACTTGAAATTATCGATTCTATTAATACCAAAATATACATAATACTACGAATTGATGAAGACACAAAAGAGTTTGTTGCAAATACAAAAGCACCATTAATATTAAATACTGACAAAGGTTTAGGTAATCAGATTATTTTGGAAAGTAAAATATTAAGTGTCAAACATCCAATGAAAAATATTTGGGGAATTAAAGTTGATTAATTATAAATTAAATACCACTCCATGGAGGGAGCATGTTAGTTTTAACAAGGAAGTCCGAACAGAGTATTAGAATTGGTAAAGATGTCATCATAACAGTTCTTGAATGTTCAAATAGTCATGTCAAAATTGGAATATCAGCACCGAAAGATATTCCCGTTCACAGAGAAGAAATTTATAAAAAAATTCAAGATAAAAATAAAGAATCAGTATTATCACAAAATTTACCATCTAATATTTTAAAATCCTTTTCAAAAAAATCATAATAGTAGATGTAATTTGTAAATTAATGTTATGACAAATAAAATATTATAAGATTATTATTAAATCTAAGTAGGTTTGATAATTGAACAGTTATTTATTTGGGACTGAGGTGGCGGAGCCTCGTAAAACGAGGAGATTATGAAATTTCAAGTCGATATTGAAAAAAAACTTCAACAAATTGAAAATAAAATTAAACAGAAAAATTATACTTCTGCATTAGATTTGCTTGAAAATATATATGATGCAAATAGTAACGATTTACATATAAATTTATTATTAGGAGAAGTTCATTTATCTGTTAAACAATATAGAGAGAGTGAAAAATATTTTAATAAAGCAAATCTTATTGAAAAAGATAATTATCAATCCTTATATGGATTAGGAAGAATTCAATATTCTCTTGGAGAATTTGAAAAGACAAAGAAATTATTTTTGTCCGCACATAGAAAAAATACTGGTAATATTAATATTTGCAATGATTTAGGAATGATCTATCAAATACTTGGTGATTATAGAAAAGCTGAAAAATATTTTTTAATATCATATAACAATTCACCCGATAATCTGATCACAACTTTGTATATTGCCGAATTATTGTCTGAAAAAAATGATTATGAAAAAGCTTTAAATTATATTGATGATTATTCCAAAAGTTATTCCAGTAACAATGAACTTTTATATGCAAAAGGTATTATATATGTAAAAATAAAGAAGTTTGATGATGCAATTTTAATATTTAATAAAATTCTCAAAAAAAATACTGACAATTTTAATGTTTTATATTATCGTGGATTTTGTTTTCTAAATAAAAGCAATATGGAAATGGCAAGAAAAGATCTACGGTATTGTCTTGAATTAAATCCTAATGCTGATGATATCCATGCATTATTAGCATTGACTTATACATTAGAAGGTAAAATATCAGACACAATTGATGTTTGGCAGGAGTTTTTACCAATTTTAGAAAGACATGAAAGAACAAGTAAGATAACAAATAAATCAACTGAAATTACTCCTGTTCAAATCTTGGATAAAATTGAAAAAAATGAATTAAAAATAAAAAACAATGAAATTTCAATTATTATACCTGTCTATAATGAAAATGAATCCCTTATTATTTTATATAATCAGTTAATTGATGTTCTTATTGAAATGGGACAAGTATATGAAATTATTTTTATAGATGATGGTAGTACTGATAATTCATTAGAAATATTAGAGTATCTTGCACAAAGAAACAAAAATATAAGCATTATTAAATTTAGACGTAATTATGGACAAACAGCATCTTTTGCAGCCGGTTTCGAATATTCAACAGGAAATGTTGTAATTACAATGGATGCAGATTTACAAAATGATCCTTCAGATATTCCTAAACTTTTAAAAAAAATGACTGAAGGTTATGATATTGTAAGCGGATGGCGAAAGGATCGTAAAGATAAAACATTAAAAAGAAAAATTCCTTCTCAAATTGCAAATAAAATAATAAACAAACTTATTGCAGGATCAAATATTCAAATCCATGATTTTGGCTGTTCATTAAAAGCTTATAAAAAAGGAATAGTAAAACATTTAAAACTCTATGGAGAAATGCATAGATTTATTCCTGCTTATGCCGCATGGCTGGGTATAAAAGTAACAGAAATACCAGTAAAACATCATGCAAGACAATATGGCTATCCTAAATATGGTTTAGAGAGAGTATCCAGAGTTGTTTTTGATATGATTACTCTGAGATTTTTCACAGGTTTTAGAACAAGACCTCTTCAATTTTTTGGGAAAGTTGCAACATTAACCTGTAGTATTGGAATTCTCTTTTCTGCAATTTTATTATTAACAGGAAAACTATTTGGTTATGGTGTCACAGGTCAATCATTTATTTTACTTTTTGCGTTTTCATTATTTATGGGATTTCAATTTATTGTTGTTGGATTACTGGGCGAAATTATTATGAGAGGTTTTTTGGAATCTCAGGATAGAAAAGAATATGTAATTGAGACAATTATAAGTAAAAAAGATTGATTATTTTATAATATAAAGGATTAGTTTTTATAAATAATGTGTGGAATAACCGGCTATTTTAATATCGATATAAATCATTATACGGATAAGAATATTGTCCAAAAAATGACAAACAGCCTTATCCACAGAGGTCCGGATCAATCCGGAATATATTTTCATAAAAATGTAGCACTTGGTCATAGACGATTATCTATAATTGATTGTAAATCAGGGAAACAACCATTATCCAATGAAGATAACACTATTTGGATAGTATTTAATGGTGAAATATATAACTATCCGAATTTAAAAAGGGATTTACTCTCAAAAGGCCATAAATTTAAAACCAATACTGATACTGAGGTTATAATTCATTCCTATGAACAATGGGGAATTGAATGTTTTAACATGTTAGAAGGAATGATGGCATGTGCTATCTTCGATCAGAAAAAACAAAAATTATTACTTGCTCGTGATCGATTTGGACAAAAACCTTTGTATTACACTTTACAAAATAATGTATTTTTATTTGCTTCTGAGATTAAAGCATTTAGATATCACCCGCAAATAGAATTAATACATTCTACTGAAAGTATTAATAGATATCTGTCTTACGAATATGTACCGGCTCCCAAAACAATTTTCAATAATATATTTCAATTATTACCAGGTAACTTTATTGAAATTTCGACTTCTAATAGTTTTCAGGTGGAAAACAAACAACTTATTCCAAAACAATATTGGAAATTACAATTTACTCCAAAATGGGAAGGTTCTTTTGACGATGCTAAAATAAAATACCAGAATTTATTTATAGAATCAGTTGAAAAACGATTGATGAGTGATGTTCCACTTGGCGTTTTTTTATCAGGTGGCATTGATTCCAGTTCCATTGTATGGGCATTAACACAAATAAAAAAATCATCTGAAATAAATACATTTTCAATTGGATTTAATGAAAAATCTTTTGATGAATCGTATTATGCAAAATTAGTTTCTAATCACTTCAGTACAAATCATCATACAAAAATATTTAACGAAAAGGAACTACTGGAAACAATTCCACAGGTATTTGATCAAATGGATGAACCTTTTGCTGATCCATCAATATTACCGGTTTATTTATTGTCGAAATTTACTCGAGAGTATGTCACTGTTGTGTTAGGTGGAGATGGTAGTGATGAATTTCTTGCTGGATATGATCCTTTTATAGCATTAAAATTGATTAATTATTTCAGATTTTTACCTACAAGTATAATATCATTATTTTCAAAAATAATAAAAATTATACCGGTTAATAATAACAATATGAGTACCTGGTTCAAACTCTATCATTTTTTTAAAGGATTCACAAAAGAAACAAAAAATTGTCCGGAATTACTTAACCAACTTTGGTTAAGTGCATTTACTCATACCAATTTACCTTTTAACAATAAAAACCTAATGACTTTTCAGGAATTATATAAACCTACTTATAATATAATAGAATCTGAATATCATGATATTGATAGGTTTTCCAACAGTTTTATTCAAACATATTTGCATAATGATATTTTACGAAAAATTGATCGGGCAAGCATGATGAATAGTTTGGAAGTTCGAAATCCATTTCTTGATACAAAACTTGCTGAGTTTAGTGCACAATTACCAATCGAGTATAAAATGAAAGGATTTACCAGTAAATATATATTAAAAGAAATTATGAAAAATAATTTGCCTGATAATATTGTTTATCGAAAGAAAAAAGGATTTGGAATTCCTCTTGCTAAATGGATAAAGAATGAACTCAAAATCGACATTACAAATTCTATACATTCTCTGAGTTCTAGTATTCATTCTTTTGATAAAGATTATTGTTTAAATATTTTAAATCAACATATTAAAGGAAAAGCAAATTATCAAAAAAAACTGTGGGCAATATACGTCCTCAATAAAATTTTAAATTATAAAAAATTTGTATAAATCTTTAATATTCAATTTAAA
>JAOZSG010000252.1 GCA_029939785.1 Fidelibacterota bacterium
TTTTCATATTTTAAGATTAAATAAAATTCACGATGATACCTGGATCACTATAAAGAGATGGGCGACTGAAAACAAAAGAAATCTTTTTTATCAGGATTGGGTAAAAGACATTAGAAAAGATTTTTTTATTGAAAAAAAGAATTAACACAGTTTATCAACACTATGTTAAGAAGTATAAAAACATGTTAATAAATATTAGTCTTAAAAATAAAATTATCAAATAAGAAAAGTTATTGTTTTAATAAACTAATTATCAACATGAAAATAACAATAGAAAATTAATTATAATAGACGAGAAAAAAAAGTTATCAACTAATAAACACACTAATAATAATTATAAGATTTTTTTAAATAATATATGTTTATTAATAAAATCTTGATTTGATTATTACTTTTTATTAAAATGTTCAACTATTAATAATTAATACTAAAAGGAGATAAAATGCATTTTACATCTGATAAAGAATCATTAAATAAAAATATAAAAAAAGTTGCAAAAGTTTCACCATTAAGATCAACAACACCAATTCTTGAAAGTATTTTGTTTAATTTAGAGGGTAATAATTTAAAAATGCGATCCTCAGATATTGAAATAACAATGCAAATATCTTTAGAGGTTACTGGAATAGAAGATGGTAATATGGCAATTCCAACCGTAGTTATTCAAAATATTATTAACGAACTTGATGATGGAATAATTGAAATACAATCACATAATGATGGAAAAATTACATTAAAATCAAACAATGGTCATTATGATATAAATGGAAGACCATCAGATGAATTTCCTTCGTTACCAATAGTAGAAGAATCTCATATAATTGAAGTTGATAAATCTTTATTAAGTAGGATGATTCGCAAAACTTTAATTTCTGTTGGAAAAGACGAATTAAAACCCTCATTACTTGGTGTTCTATTTGAAATATCAAACAATGAAATTCGCTTGGTTTCAACTGATGTTCATAAATTAGTATCTATAACCAGTAGAAATTTTTCTTCTCCAAATTTTGAAGGAAGAGTTATTATTCCCAAAAATTTTCTACAATTATTACAAGGTTATCTTTTAGGTGATGGAATAATAAAATTATCAATTAGTAAAAACCATGTAAAAATGGATATGGATAATACTGAAATTTATACAAGAATTATTGACGAAAAATTTCCAGATTATTCGGGAGTTATTCCAGTTAATAATAGCAAAATAGCAATATTTAATACACAGGAATTATATTCAACTTTAAAAAGAGTTTCCATCTTTTCGAATCAAAGAACAAGACAAATAGCTTTGAAAGTAGAAAAAGAACAATCGCAAATTTCTACTTTAAGCCATGAATCATTTTCAAGTGCTGAAGAAAAAATTAGTATGGATTATAATGATGAATCAATCACCATTGGTTTTAATGCTCAATATTTTATGGATATTCTTGGAAATATTGACACACATAATGCAATAATAAAAATGAACACAGCATTAAGTCCTAATTTAATAATACCTGAACAACAATTAGAAGATGAAGAATTATTAATGATTTTAATGCCTATAAGACTTGAAAGTAATGATTAATATAATTTCAATAAAAAGTTTTCACTGCAGAGATTATATTATGAATTTTTATCTGTGATCTCTATTATTAATTTTTAACTTTTTATGAATATATTCTAATTAACATTATATTATTAATGATTTTAAAAAAAATATTGTTAAAAAATTTTCGTAATTTTTCTAATATCGAATTTGTTTTTGATAAAAATCTAAATATAATTACCGGTAAAAATGGTACAGGAAAAACAACAATTTTAGAATCTTTTCATTTTTTATCTTATACCAAAAGTTTTAAAACAAATTATGATACAGAAGTAATTAAAAAAGGAAATAATTACTTTCAAATTTTCGGTGAGTTTTTTGATAATAATAAAAATACACATGTAAATTTAAATTTTACAGAAAAAGAAGGTAAAAGAACATTTATCAACAAAAAAAAACTTGTACGTAAAATAGATATTATTGGTAAATATCCATTAATACTTTTATCTCCTGAAGATCAAAGCATAACAAAGGGTAATCCATCTGTTAAAAGAAACTTTATAGATAAAATTATATCACAAATTGATAAACAATATTTATTTAATTTGGTTGAGTATAATAAAAGAATAACACAAAGAAATTATTTATTAAAAACATATAAGATTAATAATAAATATATTTATGATGAATATTTTGAAAGTTTAGATGATTTATTAATTACCAATGCAAAAACCATAACTCAAAAAAGAAATAAATTTATTAATGATTATAATCCAATTTTTAAAAATGAATTAGAAAAAATTTCGCACTTTAATTATAAAAGTACGATTAATATTATAAATAATATAGAATTAAATGAAGAAAATTATTTTACAAATTATAAAAATAAATTAGAGGAAAAATTTGTAAAAGATGTTAAATTTGGCAGGACGTCTAGAGGTCCACATTTAGATAAAATATCTATTTTATTTGATGGAATTGATATTAAGAAGATAGCATCACAGGGCGAACACAAAGTAGTGTTAATTGCTCTGAAAATTGCAGAAGGGATGTTTTTACAAAACCATACAAATTCATGCGTTATTTATTTACTTGATGATTTGTTTTCGTTTTTAGATTCAGAACATTGTGTGAAAATAATAAACAAAATTAGTTCAGAAAATCAAACTTTTGTTACAACAACCAGTATGCTACATTTGAATGATTATTTAGGTATTATTAATCATTTAAATTTTAATGAAATCTGTTTAGATTAGAAAGTTTTACATTGACAATCAATTTAGGAAAAGCATTAGAAAAAATGATTAAAAAATATGGTCTTGAAACTCCAATAGAACAGAATAAAGCAATATTTTTATGGGATAAAATAGTAGGTGAACAAATAGCTTCTCATACAGAGGCAGAAAAAGTTTCTTATGGAAAACTATTTGTTAAAGTTAATTCTCCTGTTTGGAGAAATGAATTGATTTTTCAAAAAGAAGAAATATTAAATAAGATAAATAAAAAATTAACAAACGCGAAAATAAACGAAATTATTTTAAGATAAAAAAAGTGGTATTATGGAAAAAAATTATAATGCAGAGGGAATACAAGTATTAAAAGGTCTTGAGGCTGTAAGAAAAAGACCTGCAATGTATATTGGTGATGTTGGAAAACGTGGATTACATCATCTTGTATATGAAATTGTAGATAATTCAGTTGACGAAGCACTTGCTGGATATTGTGATAAAATAGATGTTACAATTCATTCTGATGGTAGTGTAAGTATTATGGATAATGGTAGAGGAATACCGGTAGATATTCACAAAGATCAGAATCGTCCGGCTGTTGAAGTCGTATTAACAGTACTTCATGCCGGAGGAAAATTTGATAAAGACAGCTATAAAGTTTCTGGTGGTTTACACGGAGTTGGTATATCAGTTGTAAATGCTTTGTCAGAATGGTTAAGAGTCGAGGTTTACAGAGATGGACACATTCATATGCAATCTTATGAAAGAGGTGTACCAAAACATGATTTGAAAGTAATTGGAGAAACCAGAAAAACAGGAACATTTGTAAGATTTAAACCGGACTTTGAAATATTTGAAAATATTTTGATAGAATATGGAATTCTTGAAGAACGTCTTAGAGAGATGGCCTTTTTAAACAAACAACTTCAGATTAATATAAAAGATGAAAGAGTTGATGAAGAAGGAAATATGAAGGAAAGCCATTTTAAATTTGAGGGCGGTTTAAGACAATTTGTTGAATATCTTGATGAATCACGACCATCTATTATTGATGAGCCAATATATTTTGATAAAGAACAAGATGGCGTCCCAATAGAAATAGCAATGCAATATAATACATCATACCGCCAAAATATTTTAACTTTTGTCAACAATATAAATACAATAGAAGGTGGTTTTCATTTATCTGGATTTAAAACGGCACTTACGAGAACGCTAAATAACTATGGACAAAAAAACAATCTTTTTAAGAAAAAAGATTTTAGTCTTTCTGGAGAAGATGCCAGAGAAGGATTGACAGCTATTCTCAGTATAAAAGTTCAGGAACCACAATTTGAGGGTCAAACCAAAACCAAACTTGGAAATTCTGAGATAAAAGGTATTGTTGATTCTGCTCTTACACAAGCATTGTCAGAATATCTTGAAAGACATCCCGGACCGGCAAAGAAAATAATACAAAAATCACTTGATGCAGCAAGATCAAGAGAAGCTGCAAAAAAAGCAAGAGAGTTAACAAGAAGAAAAAGTGCTCTTGATATAGGAAATTTACCAGGTAAATTAGCAGACTGTTCAATTAGAGACCCGAAACTATGTGAATTGTACATTGTGGAAGGAGATTCTGCGGGTGGTAGTGCAAAACAGGGGAGAGATCAAAAATTTCAAGCTATCTTACCATTAAGAGGAAAAATTATAAATGTAGAAAAGGCGAGAATAGATAAAATTCTAAATAACAAAGAAATAAGAACATTGATCACGGCATGTGGAACAGGATTTGGAGAAGATGATTTTGATATCGAAAAATTAAGATATCATAAAATTATTATTATGACAGATGCTGATGTTGATGGTAGCCATATCAGAACTTTATTGTTAACATTTTTTTACAGATATATGCCTGAATTAATTGATTATGGTCATATGTATATTGGTCAACCACCTTTATATAAGGTAAAACAACGAAAAAAAGAATTTTATGCTTATAATGACGATGAAAGAGATAAAATATTAAAAGATTTAAGAAAAGAATCAAATTCTAAGATTGATATTCAAAGATATAAAGGTTTGGGTGAGATGAATCCCGAACAATTATGGAACACTACAATGAATCCTGAAAACAGAATATTGTTAAAAGTAGCTGCCGAAGATGCTGCTATTGCAGATAAAACATTTTCTGTGTTAATGGGAGATGATGTAGAACCAAGAAGAAAATTTATACAAGAAAACGCAAAATATGTTAAAAACCTGGATGTTTAATTATGAGTAGTAATGGAAGTTTAGAATATAATAGAGATAATATTAAGTTGGTTGATATTGATAGTGAAATGAAAAGTTCTTATTTGGATTATTCAATGTCTGTAATTGTATCAAGAGCTTTACCGGATGTTAGAGATGGTTTAAAACCGGTGCATAGAAGAATAATGTATGGAATGTCAGATTTAAATCA
>JAOZSG010000017.1 GCA_029939785.1 Fidelibacterota bacterium
CAGCAGTCTCTAAAACTGCCTGGCTTACAAAATTTTCCGAAGCAATTAATTCTAATGTGTTTTTTTCTCTATCACCTTCTGCCCTGATTGATGCAAATACGTCAGGATCTTGTTTAGATAAATACTCAAAGTTCATTTATTCCTCCAACTTTTGAATTTTGTTCACTCTCTTTTCATGTCTTCCGCCTTCAAATTCAGTTGTAATAAAAATTTTTACTGATTCCCTGGCATCATTATAACTAATAAAATCTGCTCCAAAACATATAATGTTAGCGTTATTATGTAATCTGCTAAGTTTTGCTATTTTTGTATTATTTACTAAAGCCGCACGAATATTTTTAATTTTATTTGCACTTATACTCATACCAATTCCGGTACGACAAATTAAAATGCCAAAGTTACTTTCCTGATTGGCAGTTAATTTTGCTACTTTTTCTGCATAATCAGTATAATCAACAGAATCTCGGTTGGAAGTACCGAGATCCTGAACATTATAATTAAGTTTTTTTAGAAATTTTACTAAGTCTGATTTTAAATCAACTCCACCGTGATCAGAGCCAATAAAAATATTTTTCATTATTTTTTTACACTTTCAGTTATCCATGAATATTCAGGTAGATTAGGTCTAAAATTTGTTCTGTTAGATCCATTTGGATTATATTTATTTACAAACCAATCTTCACTTGTAGGAATACGATATTGTTTCAAATAATCAATTCTGGTTTTCACACTATATTCTCCATGACTATAAGATTTTTTATAATCATCGTATGCTAATTTAAACGCTAATTTATCTTCAAAAGTAACATCTCTTGAGCTTATATAATATTCAATAGCTGCATAATAAACATCGCCTCTTAATTTATAAGAGAGACCAGGTTCTTTATTAGTCTTTATTGCTTTATTTGCCCATTGATATGCTTTTTCATATTGATTTTGGGCAATATAACCATTTACTATTTTTTCATAAACTTTTATATCGCCTTGTGAGATATTATTGGCTATATGAAGAAATGTAATTGTTGCATTTTTATGATCATTTTGAGCAATATAAATATTCCCTAATTTCTCCCATGCTCCGAAATCTGTTCTATTCATTGACGTTACTTGTTTCAGTACTTGGATTGCGGTACTATAATCATTTTTTTGTTCAAGTGCAGAAGCATAATCAAAACCTGTTCTAAGTGTTTGATTACTTTCCCATGCCGATTTCTGAACATCGATAATATCTTTTCCCAATTTTTCATAAGCAGTCATTCTATCATTATTAGCCTGTTCATTAGTAGGGTCAAGTTTAAGAATTTTATTTACAGCCCATAAAACATCATCATATCTTTCTGAAGAATAATAAAGTTTAACAAGTTGTTGATAATTTTTAATATTATCCGGATTTCTTTCTGCAATTTTTTCATATTCACGAATCTGCAGATCCGTTTTTCCCTGTAATTGGTAAATATATGCTATATTTTCCTGTAAATAAGTATCATCAGGTAAAATCTCTAAGCCCATTTGATAAACATATAAAGCACTATCAAGAAAAATTGGGTTTACTGAACCCATTTCTCTGTATGCTCTACCATAATATTTATAAATATCTTCTGCATAAGCTTCCTGACAATTATTTTCAATCATTTTTTTATAGTTCTTTATACATCCCTGCCAATTTTGATTTTGATAATATCCATAAGCAAAACTTAAATATCTGTCACATGTATTTCTATCGAAATCAATTTTCTCTTCAACAGTTTCAGTTACGTCACCAGACTCTGTAGCCGGTGGCGGTACACAATTGATAAATATTACAACTGAAACAAGAAGTAATACAATCATTAGTATTTTTGATAATCTTTTCCCTATCATTTCATACCTCCCTAATTATTTTATATATTTTACAAACCATAATCCACCAGTAGTAATACAGATATTCAAAGAAATAATATTTTCTTTTCCAACACTTTTATCAAGAAATCCGCTTCTTTGACTATATTGAACTGCCAGATCCATTCTACTCATATACATATTAAATGGAATTCCAATCCCACCACTTATACCAAACTCTTTTATTCGTGATGAATTTTGGTAATAAGGTTCTGTTTTTGAAAAAGCACCTATTCTATATACAAATTTATTTAAAAAATTTCTATTATAATCTCTTGATGGTCTTCTCTCTAATCCAAAACCATAATAAACAGACTCCCCACAACTTCCTGTTTCATAAACATTAAATTCATTAAATAAATTTTCCTGTTTATTTGTGTAGTGAAAATCAGCTGATATTGCTAATCGTGCAGGTAGTTTTTTATAAAAACCTATTTTTAGAGAAGCAGGTAATTTTGACGAACTTTCTGAATTTGTGCTATCAGGACCTACACTATAATCGTATTCAGTTTGATAATTAAAAGATATTGGATGATTATAATAAATAGATAGAGAAAATCTTTTAGGATCATTCCAGCCAAGCCCAATTCCAATTTGATTTCCGTTAATTGACATCTTTTTTTTAGTTATGGTATTATGAAATCCATCTGCATCCAAATCTGTAATATTTTGATATAAATATTGTCCAAATAATATTTTAGACTTTATTCCTACGCTAAGATATGTTCCAATTTTGTAACCAAAACCAAAAAATCCTTCAGAAATTCCTCCAATAAGTTCAACATCATTCGTATAGTTTATATATGAATTATCATAATATACAGAATCAGATCTAAACTGTTTACCTCTTGCTCGTGTTATAGGCTGTAATCCCAGAGCAAACCCCATATATTTTCCTACAGGAAATTTCATAGAAAACCCACTGAAATTTGAAAATGAAGGCGAATCTTCTGTATTCTCTCCATCCAAACTGGAAAAACTTATAGTTCCCTGTAATGACGTCGTTATAAAATTGCACCAAAATGCAGGATTATCAGAGTTTAAACTTATAGAATCTGAAATAGCAGTACCTGAATTCCCCAATCCTTGCATTCTAATAGATTGTGGCTTTGAGGCAAGCCCAAGACCATAAGGTGAATAATATGAAATTTGAGCATAAGTCAAGGTAAATAACAATAGTAATAAGAGTAGAACTTTTTTCATTTTTTATTCATTTTCTTTCATAAATAATAATTTAATTTTTGGCTGTTTACTTTGATCCGGACTATTAGCCCCATATAAACTAAGATTTGATATATCATGTGTCGCATTGGCTGACCAAAGTACTATACCTACATTATCCTTAGATTCGGTAAGATAATTTTGTATTGTTCCATTGATAGTAAACACTGCAACAGAATCGTCGGTACCTAATGTACAAACAGATTCAAAATTAATAATATTATCAAGGCATTCATCATACCAATCGGTAGAATCCATTAATCCAAGATACAAATAAATTTTATCATTATAATTTCTTGTTTGCGATTTATCAATATGAAAAGTGAGTGTTCCTCTGACAACATAAGTGTTTGAATCAGCGTTAGTTATTGCATTTTCTAAATCTACATTTAACAAAACACATTGTTCTCTACCTTCATTAATATACAATCTGTCAGAATTATTATTTTCTGTTAAATAATTAATTACAGACACATCATCTGTAGGAAATATTGTCTTTGTGGTTGTATCCTCACCTATAATATATTGTAATTTTATAAATGGTTTTTTCGCAGACTCGCTAGAGTATATTGACTGAAATTGTCCATTGTCTTCAGGAATTTCGAATATCAGACCTCCACTTGCATTTGCCGAGTCTTTCCAGAATTCAATTAAGTTTTCCGGAAGAACAAATTCACATGTATCATTTTCACCAACAAACACATCATCCACCAGATCTTCTTTTGAAATATCACCTATTGAAATATTCGATGAATTTAGATCTTCTTCATTCCAATCAAAACCATCTGACGGTAATATTTTCGATATTTTAATAAAATTTGTATTAGTCAAATTTGTATCAATTGGTAGTTTGTTAACCGTGTAAAAAGTAAAAGATAGTTCCAGCACTTCATCAATTGTATCAGGTAATATTGTAAAATCCATAAACTTCATCATTGAAAATGCTTCTACTTCATCATTTTTCCCCATTAACAGATGATCATCTTTTTCTAACGAAGGAAAAATATTTTTTGTTTCTCCCAGAATATCAGAAGCATAAATATCTAATGAGTCATAAATGACAAAAGATTTATCTGATTGTAATGAAGGTAATTTTTCCTCACAGTTTTGTCCATTCAGAACTATTAAAACACCTATTATTAGTAAATAATTTAATTTTGTCATCATTTTTATATTAGTAAATAATCCGTGTTTATAATTGTTCAATAATTCGCGTAATTTCATCTGTTGCCTTCGCCCAGTCTTCCTGACTTTCATTTTCGATATCTAATTTAGTTATCTTTGATTCATTCTGCTTTATTACTTTAGCCAATAACTTATCTTGATTATAAGTATCAATCAATTCATTACCGGCATAATTTGTAAATATTACGTGATCACATAATGATATTGAAGATGCAATACTATCGAGTGTATCATTTTCAATAAGATCAGGATCTAAATTATCAAGCCCAATTGTCTTATATTCAGATAATTTAATTTTGGCATAGTCCGATTTAGAATGAAGAATCTGTATAACTTTTACTCCATCAAGATAGTCTTTGTTGATTAATCCAGAATTTAAGAATAAAGGTATAAGACTCATTTGCCAATCATTACAAATAATCACATCCGGTTTCCAGCGTAAATAATTCAACGTCATCAACGCTGCATTTGAAAAATATCCAAATTTCACTGAATTTAAATCACTAATTTCTTCTGAATTGTGCACATATAATTTTTCATCAACCGGTTTAAAATATTTCTCATGTTCTAAAAAATATACCTGAACTTTTGTATTTGGTATAAAAGCAGATTTTACAGAAGCCTGAATATCTTCAACCATATAATTAAGTTTCATATCTCTAAGCCTGATAACTTCTCTGAGGATATATCTTCGATCGCTGATAAAACCATATTTAGGCATCATTAATCTAAAATCGTATTTTCTATCAATATATTCACCTGGAATTCCCTTAGAAAAAGATGCTAATTTATAAGTTTCTGCAAAGGGGATTATTTCTGATGTTAAATAATAAATTCGTTTTGACATATTTACTTTTCTATTAGTTATTTTTACAGTTGCTAATTACGAATCAAAAATTATACTTTTGATTTTCTCACTTGTTCCATTTTTAATAACTTTAAAAATGACAAGTGCATAATTTAACCCTTTCGCAGTTAATATCAAAATGATAAAAGAGTAGGATTAATATCTTGATTTTTCAATACTTAAATTCAAAATCAAACCAACAATAATAAAACAAGTCAAGATAAATGATCCTCCATAACTTAGAAAAGGTAATGGTAAACCAGTTACAGGCATCAGTCCAACTGTCATTGCAACATTAATTACAATATGAAATAAAATTACACTTGTTAATCCAACTATTACAAGTGAACTAAATTTATCCTTAATTTTATATGCTGTTTGAAAACACAACAATATGAGTAAAAAATATAATGATAAAACTATTAATACTGCGATAAACCCACCTTCTTCTCCTACTACAGAAAATATAAAATCAGTATGTTGTTCCGGTAAAAATTTAAGGTGAGTCTGGGTTCCTCTACCAATACCTTTTCCCATCAACCCACCAGAACCAATTGCAACCTGGGATTGAATAACCTGATAACCCGCACCTTGTGGATCAGATTCAACATCTAACAATGTTAAAATTCTATTCTGTTGATAAGTATGAAGATTATTCCACATGATTGGCGTTGTAAAACCAAGAGACAGGTTCAATAAAAATAATAAAATTATTAAAACAATTTTTTCCTGACTAAAATATAATACAAGAATTAAAACAACAACCCAAAGAAAAAATGTATAAAAATTAAAAGCTGTAATGATACTTAAAACTGGTGCGATAAAAATAAAAATATGAAATAATCTGGTACCAGCCCAAAACAGCATTGGAAAAACTGCCATAATTAAAATCATCGAAGTACCCAGATCAGGTTGTTTTAATATTATGGCTGTTGGAATCAGAGTAATAATAACAGGGACAATAAATACACGAAAATTTGTAGAGTGTAACTCACTATTTGCCAAATATTTCGCAACAGCAATAACAATAATTATTTTCATTAATTCCGAAGGTTGAAAATTAATCCCACTAAAACTCAACCATCGGCTTGTTCCCGTAGACGAACTTCCGAAAAAGTATGGAAGGATAATTAAAACCAATCCTATCCAATAAAATGTATAAGCTTGTTCATATAATATTTTCTTTTGTACAAAAAATAATAATAGAGCTACAATCGAACCTAACATCATCCAAATAACCTGTTTGCCTATAACTTTCTGAAAAAAAGAAAGATTAACATGTAGTGATGCTGAATATAATGTTATGAGTCCAATACCACAAATTAACAAAATTAATAATATCATTGTTTTACTTGTATTCGATAACAATTTAGAACTTATATTTATTTTTTTTCTTTTTAAATAATTCATGTTTTTTCAATTAATACGAGATATTATCACGACAGTATTTAAATAATTTACCTATTATTGGTGCAGCTGCAGAACCACCATGTCCACCATGCTCTACAAGACAAATACCTGACACCTTTAAAGAATCATTTTCACTCCAACCAATAAACCATGCATGGGTTTCACCATGTGGATTTTCTGCTGTACCGGTCTTTCCATATACTTTCATTCCTTTTACTTTCGCAGCATGTGCTGTTCCATGAGGTGCATATACAACTTTCTCCATAGATTCCTTAATAAATCCCCATGTATCTTCCGAAATAGATTTAATTGAATCCATTTCAGGTGAAAAATATATAAAATCATTTTCTTTATTTTCCTTATATCTTAATCCTAAATGAGGTTGAACCATCTTCCCTCTTGTTGATAATCCGGATATATATTTAGCTAATTGTATTGGTGATACCAATACATCACCCTGTCCAATTACTTGATTTAACTTATTACCTTCAGTCCACTTTTTTACGCCGTATTTTTTATTCAAAAAATTCCTGTTGGGTAATGTACCAGACTTTTCATTTGGTAGGTCTATACCTGTAGTTGATCCAAAACCAAACAATTCAACAGTTGATGCCCACAAATCAATATCCATTTTCCTTATTAAGTTAAAATAATATACATTACATGATTGTACGATGGATTTTTGCATATCAACATATCCATGCCCAGGCTTTTTCCAGCAGCGAAATGTTCTACGACCAAGTCGATAATAACCCGGGCAATAAAACTTTTGTTCTTTATCTACTACATTATGCTCTAATGCTGTAATGGATGCAAGCATTTTAAAAATGGATCCCGGAGGATATAGTCCCTGAGTAATTCTATTATAAAGAGGTTTTGCCGGATCATTTCTGAGTTTATTCCAATCTTCTTTAGCTATTATTCCGGAAAAAAGATTAGGAGAATAATCAGGCTTACTTACCATTGCCAGTACCTGTCCATTATCCGGATTCATTATTATTACAACTCCTTGTTTTTCTTCCAGCAATTCTTCAGCATATTTCTGGAGACCTAAATCTATTGTAAGATAAAGGTCTTTCCCTGGAATTGGAGGTGTTACTTTATTTTTATGAAAGTTCTTAACTTCCTGGCCTAGTGCATTTACTTGTATATATTCGAATCCCTTTTTGCCACGTAAAATTTTCTCATACTGTCTCTCAATACCTTTCCAGCCAATTAAATCACCCTGGTAATATCTGAAATCATTGGAATTTTCTATTCTCTTTTTACTTATTTCTCGTAAATATCCAATTACATGAGAAATATTCACACCTTCAGGAAATGACCTCAAAGGTTCAAGTGTATATAGAACACCTGGTAAATCTAACTTATGCTCTTCTATTTTCGTTAATATTTCAAAATCTACATCTTCTAGTATTTTAGCAGGAACAAATCTGCCACGATAATTATTTCTAATTCTTTTTTTTATCGTCTCTTCGGAAATCCCAATTATGTTGCTCAAAACTTTATAATTATTAGCAGAAGAATTAAATTCAAAAGGAATAACATTTATGTTATATTGAAATTTATTCTCAGCTATTATCTCACCATTTCTATCGTAAATTATTCCTCTTTGTGCTTCTAGGGGCAATACACGGATACGATTTGCGTCAGCTATCCCTACATACCTACTATGCTGTACAATTTGAATATTATATAATTTTAATATAAGTACAAGAAATAATAAAAATACAATAATTTGCATGCTATTTTTTCTACCAGGTGTAACAGTATTATTGGATTTTATCATATTTACTCTGAATGTTTTAAGAAAAAATAATCAATCAAAATGTAAAATATTCCTGAATATAAAATAGATGGTAATATATACCTTACTAATCTGAATTGCAGACTTAAGTCCAGACTTCTATAATAAATCGAATAAAAAATGTAAAAATGAATAAAAAATATCACGAAAATTATAGCATAATATGTAAAAATATTCATTTTTGTTCTTTGATGTTTTAAAAATCCTGCTAGAAATCCACCAATAGTTTTAGTAAAAATAGATATACCAAAAGATGATCCACCTCCAATAGAATCTACGAAAAGACCAATCCCAAACCCAAAAAGTTGACCTGCAAACCTACCTTCACTCTGTCCTATCAATATCACTAATAACAATATAAAATCTGGTCGTATTTCCTGTATTGTTAACCACGGTCCAACCAGTGACTGTAAAAGCACAGCTATTAAACTAAATCCTAAATATAATATTATTTTTCTTACCATTAATCTGATATTATTACAAATACTTTTTCAATAGAATTTACCTTCACAAAAGGTTTAACAATAATATTTTTATACATACTATTTGGTAAATTTATTATTTTTACAACTTCTCCCACAGGAATATTTGCAGGAAATACATCGCTTAACCCGGAAGTAAATATTTGTTCACCTTTTATTACATTTATTGTTTTAGGAATCTCAACAATTTCTGCCATATCATTTGGCAATGGTCTTAACAATCCTAATGTCCTTGAATTCTGAAATCGAACACCAATTCTGAAATTAATATCATTTATCAATTGCACGGTGCTGGTAGATTTTCCTACTGATATTGTCTTTCCAACAACTCCGTCGGCTGTTAAAACTGTATTATAACTTGAAACGCCACTAATCGTACCAACGTCAATTAGAATCGAATTATAAATTGGCGTAGTGCCCATATTTAGAATTTTCCCGGGAACTAAATTAAAATATGAAGAATCCATAAACTCCAACATTGTATTTAATCTTTGATTTTCCTGCCATAAACTTTTCATCTCAGAATTTAAAATTTTTAGCTGAAAATTTTCTTCTGCCAATTTTTTATTTTCATCAACAAGTCCGGATAATGTATTTATCCATTTTGAAGGATAATGTATAAATTTAAACACAGAAGTAATATCACCCTGAAAAATTCTGATATCCGGATTTTCATTAGATAATAAAATAGAAAGTGATATTATCAATAATATCATAAATACTAAATAATCCTGGAAATCAAAAAAGAAGTTATAAATTTTTTTTAACATTTATGTTATACTAAAACTTCCTCGTATTTTTCAATATTTTCTATTATCATCCCTGTACCTTTTACTACAGATAAAAGTGGTTCTTCTGCAACATTTACAGGCAGATCTGTCTCAACACGTATTCGCTGATCAAGTCCTTTTAATAATCCTCCACCACCAGTCAATATGATCCCTCTATCCAAAATATCAGATGAAAGTTCCGGAGGTGTCATTTCTAAAGCCTGTTTGATAGCAATACATATTTGATCTATTGTATCTTTCAGACATTCACGAATTTCAACAGAAGAAACCTCTATAGTTTTGGGTATTCCGGCTATTAGACTTCGACCTTTAACAGGAATAGTTGTATCATCAATTGGCATTGCTGAGCCAACAGTACATTTTATATTTTCCGATGTTCTTTCACCGATTAGTAAATTATGTTCGTTTTTAAAATATTGTATAATAGCATCGTCCATTTCATCACCTGCAACTCTGATTGCCTGTTTTGTTACAATACCATTTAATGCTATTACGGCGATTTCCGTTGTTCCACCACCAATATCCACAATAATATTTCCTACAGGTTTTGAAATGTCAATTCCAATTCCGATTGCAGCTGCAACAGGTTCTTCTACAAGATAAACATTTCTTGCATTTGCCCTTTCAGCAGAATCACGAACTGCCCTTTTTTCCACTTCTGTTATTCCTGATGGAATACAGATTACAATATTTGGTCTGGCAATCCTGCTCATATTAATTTTTCTTATAAATCCACGTATCATTGCGTCTGACATATCAAAATCTGCAATTACACCATCTTTCAATGGACGTATTGTTTTAATATCTCTATGAGTTTTCCCAAGCATTTCTTTCGCATCATTACCGACTGCGACAACAACACCGTCATGGGTTGATCTCGCAACAATAGATGGTTCATCAAGCAAAATCCCTTTACCCTTCATATATATCAATGTATTTGCAGTACCAAGGTCAATTGCAATATCACCAGCAAACATTTTAAATAAACCAAAAAACATCTTTTCTCCAAATCTTTTTAAATCTTAATGGTTGAATACTCTTCTTCCAGTAAACATCATAAATATCTTATGCTCATTACAAGCGTTAATAACTTCATTATCTTTTATACTACCGCCAGGTTGAATTACTCCTGAAATATTATATTCAGAAGCAAGATCAATTGAATCGCGGAAAGGGAAAAATGCATCAGAAGCTAACACACAATTTGCTATAGTTAATCCTGCTTCCTGTGCCTTTCTTATTGCTATTTTCAAGGCATCAACCCTTGACATTTGTCCCGCACCAATTCCTACAACGCCTGTACTGTCAGCAAGGACAATTGCATTTGACTTAACATTTTTCACTATATTCCAGCCTAAATTCATGGCTTTTTTTAATTCTTTACTTGGCTGAGTTTCTGTTACAAGTTTCCATTGCAAATATTCATTGTTAAATTTTTGCATCTCCTGAATAAGCAATCCACTACCATAATTTTTGACTACATAATCAGAATTCAGTGTATTTTCATTAGCAATTAATAGACGAATGTTTTTCTTTTTCTGCAAAACTTTTAATGATTCATCTTTATAAGATGGAGCAATTATACATTCCAGAAAACTTTTCTTTAATTCCTCAGCAAATTCAAGATTAACCGGTTTATTTGTACAAACTATTCCACCAAAATAACTTGTTGAATCTGCTTTTACTGCTCTTAAATACGCTTCTTTTGCGGTCTTCCCTACTCCAACTCCACATGGATTTGTGTGTTTGATATTTGCAACAACAGGCTCATCAAATTCCAAATCCTGAATAATTTTATACGCTGCTAAACAATCGACATAATTGTTATAGGATATTTTTTTCCCATGAAGTTGCTGAAACGGTTCCCAATTATCTTTTGAAAGCGGTTTATAAATTGCAGCTTTTTGGTCAGGATTTTCTCCATATGGTAATGTTTTTGATTTTTCATACCCCTGAAAATAAAGTTCAGGTAGATCTGCATCTTTATTGCCGGCAAAAAAACCGGCTATTTCAGCATCATACTTTGTAGTGTGTTGAAAAACCTGACCGGCAAGATTTTTTCGATAAGACAAATCAATTTCATTATTTTCCAATTTCTGTATAAACTCCAAATACTGTGTCGGATCAGTAAGCACTGTTACACTATTAAAATTTTTAGCAGCTGCTCTTAGCATACTTGGTCCACCAATATCAATCATTTCTACAATCTCATTTTCAGTGGAATTTGCAGATTTATATACTTTCGAAAAATCATATAAATTAACTACAACCAAATCAAAAGGAGAAATCGAAACTGATGATAAATCATTCAGATGCTCTTCATTTTTTTTATCAGCAAGAATTCCTGCAAATATTTTAGGATGCAAAGTTTTTACACGCCCTCCCATTATCTCAGGAAAATCTATTAATGAAGAGATCGATTTTACTTCAATCCCATCCTCTTTCAATTTTTTTAAAGTACCACCAGTAGAATATATTTCTACATTTTGTTTTTCCAGTGCCTTTGCTAAAGAAATGATTCCTTCTTTATTAAATACACTTAGAATGGCTCGTTTTATTTTTAAATTATTCATCTTTCCCATATAATTTTTTTATTGTCAATTTTTATTTGATTATCGCAAATCGCTTTTACAACTTCAGGATAAAATTTATGTTCCAATTCTAAAACTCTTAAGGCCAAAGTCTCATCTGTATCATTCGGCAAAACTTCAATTTTTTCCTGTAAAATAATATTGCCGGTATCATAATGTTCATCAACAAAATGAATAGTAATACCTGTAATTTTAATTCCGGATTCAATTACTGCTTTATGGACTTTTTTTCCATAAAAACCTTTCCCTCCAAAATTAGGTAACAATGCAGGATGAATATTTATTATTTTATTTTTATATTTTTTAACAATCGGTGAAGGAATTAATTTCAAAAATCCTGCCAGAATAATTAGGTCAATTTTATATTTTTCAAGAATTGCAATAAGAAAATTAGTGTATTCTTCACCAGTTTTAAACTGTTTAATATTTATTGTATGAGTAGGAATATTATTGGACTCAGCTTTTTTAAAAACAATTGGTTGAGAACAATCACTAATAACACATACTATTTCCCCATTAATCTTACCATTTTTTTGTTTTTTTAAAATTGCATTAAAATTGGAGCCTCTCCCGGAAGCAAAGATAGCGATATTTTTCAATTACTCGACTCACTTTCACATTATTAACAGGCGGTAATTTAATTAATAATACACCTACAATCAATTATATAATTATTAATTTTTAATAAGATAATCTATTACATCTAAATTAAGAAATTTCAACAAGTATTTTGGCAAAATTTTGACTTTGTTTTTCAGTAAATATCAGTGGTTTTCCGATAGTCAATTTAAAACAGGAAGTATTAGAAAAAATTGAAATAATCTTTTCCGGTAAATCTCTAAATCTTTCTGGATTAAATAATTGTGGAAGCATTTTGTTAAAAATTGAATATTGACCAATTTTTTCAATATTATATTCAGGTTTTTTTATAGATTCGAGAAAAAATATTTTTTTAAGAGGAACAGATTCTCCAGTTTCAATTTTTCCAAATAACAAAGGAGATAGGAAATTTGCTAACTCTTTCCCTTTTTCATCACGATCGATATATAAATTATAACTATTTGATGGGATATCTATTATATTTCTCAGATGAGGTTTAATTATCATATTACGAGGAAAGGGATAAAGCTTGTTTTGTAAAGATAACAACCCAACTTCATCAGATAAATATGAAAAACCTTTTTTTAATAATGCAATACTAATACTTGTCTTTCCTGTTCCAGGATTACCAATAAATAAATATCCATCATTATTATATGATAAAGATGCTGCATGAAATTGCAATATATTTTTTTGTTGTTCTATTAGAAGATCAACAATTTGCCATTCAATATTATATAAAAGCAGTTCAATATTTTTAAATTTTTGTGTGGTTATTTTTTTCCCTGAAATTATATATTCATTATTAGATGAATATACATAAAAATCAGGATTAGAACATTTTGTGTTATTTTCCTGAATAATAGCATTAAATAGTATTTGTTTTACTGCATTACTTAAGTCATTAGCAACATTAATATTAGCAATAGATTTATTAAGTTTGATTGTAAGGTTAGTAATTTTCAATAATCCAATTTTTTGTTAAACTCATTTATCATTCATCTGTATTAAAAAAAATAATATATTATTCCAATAAATCTAATTCTCGAAATTGTTTTATAATATCATTTATATTTTCTTTAGGATTAACCTTAAAAGTAATAAAATCCTCTTTTGCCATATTTAATATATCAGTTATACTATGATTGCCATCACAGAGTGACCAGATGTAAGCGGCCGTAGAATTCAATGAGTGGCATTTTTCTTCTTCAGGTTCATAAATAACGCCACCATCTTCAAGTTCTTTGAACATTAGATTTTTCTTGCCTTTTGGATTATCAATCATCTTTTTTCCATATATTTTTTATTTTAATTATTCATCACATTATCTATTAATTGATGATTTTCAATTTTTGGTATGGCAAAGATCATTCCCGCTATTAACCAGAAAGGCTCCATAATACGAACTATTATAAAGGTATTCGCTCCTATACCATGAGTAAGCATTCCAAAAGTTCCTATTAAGAACCCTAGAGAAAGTGCTTTATAAAATTGATCTTTCGTCTTTATATGAATCTGTTTGACACTATTCATTAATTTATATAACATAAAAATAAAAACTATAAACCCTATTATACCTGTTTCTATTAACACCCTCATATATTGTGCATCTAAAAATCGCCACCCGGTAACACCAAATCCTAACAATATATGATTTGGCAGTTCCTTAAACGCAGATTTCCAACTCCTGACTCTTTCCGAAGCAGATGTGTCAAGTGTGAGCCCTCCAACATCTTCCTGAAGACCTCGTGCATATCCTTCTTGCTCGGTAAATGTATATTTAACCCTGTCAACAACACTGTCGGGCAATATAAATGGCGATAAAATTAAAAGCAAAACTATAAATATTAAAGTAATATTCCGACTTTTTCTCAACAAAATATAAGAAATAGCAACAGGAATACCTGCTACCCAGGATCCTCTGGAATTAGTAAGCAAAAAGGGAAAAACCGCGACTATTGTTACACCTAATACTCCTCGCTTTATCCAAATTTTATTAAATGTATTGCTAAAAAATATTAAACTTAAATTAACGGCCATGATTAAAAGCAAATATCCACCAAGTGTATTCGGTTCTCCACCCTCACCTTCAAAAGGTGCTGTCAGTCTGCCTCCTGCCGGTATTTGTGATGATGCTACTAATACTACGATAATAAATGTTAGTAATAGTGAATAATAAAAGTTGACTATCTGTTTTTTGCTGGTAATTTGATTGTACACCATAAAAAAAATGACAAAATATTCAAAATATTTAAATAAAAAGAAAAAACCAGATAAATAATTGACATTACCTCTAATAACTCCAAATCCTGTAGAAATAATACAAACAATTAAATAATAAAAAATTGGTTTATGTAATGGAGTTTTTATAATTGATTTTACTTCATTATTTATTGCAATTTTTGCAATCCATGTAAATACAACTATTCCTAAAATAATATCATCTATCCTAATTGTAAAACCACCACCCATTGTACCACGAGAACCAAATTCAGGAGAAAGTAACATTGAAAATATTAGAACATAAATAGCCAAATTTGTATTAAAAAAAATCGCAATTGCAAGTCCCAATCCAATTGCAGTAAATAAAGCTATTATTAAATTTGATACAACTAAAGTATATGCAAGAATTATTGAACCTGCTATTGCCAGTATATAAATAAATTTGGTGGTTGATTCATTCTGTAATTGAGTCAATTTTAATCTAAAGTTTTCTTTTTTAATTTTTCATCAATTTCTTTTAGAGACTCTTTCTCTTTATTCTCTAAAATTTCACCATACTTCTTTTGCCAATCTTTATTTTTTTTTCTATAATCTTTTTCGTATTGTTTTCGAGTCGTAGTCTCTTTTCTTACAGCAGATCCAGAATGCAAATTAGTATTATCCTCTATTATTTTTACTTGTCTATCGTAATTTCTATCAAAAATCATATTAATCAGCAATCCTAATATAAAAGAAATAACTATGATTGAGAGTAATAGTAATGGTTTTTTTACAATTAGATTTCGTAAATATCTATGTTTCTTTCGATGCATTGGAACACTATTTTACCTTCTTAATATCTTTTTGGTTCTATATGCTTTTATAGATTTACGAAACAAATTTGCGATCTCTTTGGATTTGAAACCACCAGCCAGAAATGATTGTTGACTTATTGATTCAAAATATTTTGGATATGAAAAAATATCGTTTTTATATTTCGTTTCTGATCCAAGATATATAGAAAATGGTATATAGAGAGGAGAAAAATCTCCGTTTATTCCTAATACAGCAAGTTTTATCATTGTTTTTTCTGCACTTAATTTTGTTGCAAAATTTCCATGACAAATTAAATATGTTTTTTCTGATGGATTATCAAATGATATTGTTACAAAAGCATCTAAACCTTTTTTTCTTATTGCTTTCACCTGTTTCTTAGCTAATTCAAGATCATTGGTTCTTTGAATTTGAATAGTATATGGTGTTGATAAGCCTGTCGGAATCTGCAATGCCATATCAGAAGATTCTACATCTAATACACTAACCGTCATATTATTTTGTGGTTCAGGTTCTTTTCTTTGGATATCTAATTTATCACGATAATGTTTCAATTGAGATGATACATCCTTATCGGTTGAAACATGATTTATTTTTTGTTCATTTACTGTTGGAGTTTCAATAGTTTTTATCTCAGAAGATGTCATTTGAGGTTGACTAAATAAAGTGTCCCAATTACTTATTAAAAAGATTATACCAAAAATTAATAATGATATTATTGAGATAAGACCTATAATTCTTATTTTTTTCAAACGTGTGAATATATTACCAACTACAACATCTGATGATTCAATAAAAAATTGTTTAATTTTACTAAAAGCTGTTACAACTGGAACTGATTCCTGACTTCCATAGCTGTATAAATATTCATATTGATATTTCATATCTATATAATCAGCAGATAAATTTGCCTTTAGTCCATTGATAATTACACCGGAAACATTAGACTTAACCATTTCAATTTGATTTTTTGCTCTTCTAAGTGTATTTCTGGAAATCTTACCTTGAAAATATGTTATCAAACAAGTATCTACTTTAGAGCCCAATACAATTGAATCAGTTGCTTGCATAATTGGAGCCGAATCAAAAATGATAATATCATATTCTTTTTTTAATTGTTCAATAAGTTCAGTAAATTTTTTCCCTGCAATAATTTCTGACGGATTTTTTTTCAATTTTCCCTGCCGTTAAAATACTAAGATATTCTATTCCCGGGATTGATCCATCATGAATGGAATCGCTACCTAATGTTCCCATCATTAGATCACTCATTCCTTTTATGCAATTATCCAAAGAATCTCTTCTAAAAATATAATCTGTTAGTCCAGGTTCTCTATCTATACCTAAAACAGTAGAAACTCGGGGCTTTCTAAGATCAGTTTCAACCAATAAAGTTTTTAAACCTGTTTGGGCCATAGATATTGCCAGATTCATAGACACGGTAGTTTTACCTTCTCCGGCGACAGAAGAAGTAATCATAATAGTTTTATACCCATTTTCTATTAGAGAAAAATTAATATTAGTTCTCAAACCTCTATAGGATTCAGCTATTGTTGTTTTGGGACTATAATGAGATATTAAGCGTGACCGAAGTTTGAGTGTTTCCAGCGAAACATCTTCTTCTTCATCTAATGTGAGTGATTCTTTAATTTCGTTAATATCAATAAATGGAATAATTCCCTTAACAGATACACCCAGAGTTTCTTCAATATCATCGATTGTACGAAAAGTGGTATCAAATGTTTCAGCAATAAAAGCAAGGATAATTCCAAATATAATTCCAATTATCATACCTGCAAGTGTTGTAGGTGCAATTTTTGTAGAATTAATTGGACTTGAAGGAGTAAACGCCGGTCTAATAATAAAAACCTCTTGAATAACATCAGATTGCTTTACTATCGATTGAAGATAATTTATTTTTAATTGCTGATATATATTTCTTGAAGTTTCAACTTCCTGTTCTAAATTTTGGATTTCAATACTTTGAAGAGGAAGAGATTCATAATCCTTGTTTAAAGAATTCCATTTTTGCTGATCTTTTAATCTAAGTTCCTGAAGACTATTTTTAAAAGCTTTAAGTTCTGAAATTATATTATTGATAGTCTGTTTTTTTTGATGTATAAGAGTTTTAATATTTGGATGTTCATTTGTAAAATATTGACTTAATTCAATAATTTGATTTTCAATTTTATCAATTTGCGACTGCAATCCATTTAGCACAACATTTTGATGATTTAATATAAGATCAAGACTAATGAATCTAAGATAATCCGGATTATTCTGAAGACGTAAAAGAATCTTATCTATTTGTTTAATATCAGATTTAATTTTTTCAAGATTCTCTTCATTTTCTGTTAATTTTACAGATATTCTATTTGACTTTTCCGGAATTGTAATAAATCTGTGAACTTTTCTATATTCCTGTAATCTTAATAAATCATTTCTGTATTCTTTTTCGGCATTATCCAATTGTAATTTTAATGATTTTAGTGAATTCTGGATTTGGGCATTTTTTTGTTTAAAATTTTCCTGCTGATAAATTTTCGCCAGCGCGTTAGCCAGATCTTTTGTTAAAATTGGATCATAATCCTTAAC
>JAOZSG010000253.1 GCA_029939785.1 Fidelibacterota bacterium
ACAAGGCAGTATTCTCCTTCAATATGAGTAGCATTAAAAACACTCATCCCGCATACCGACCATGGCATTTGATGGTAGTAACAAATGATAAAATTAAATGAAAAAAACAGGGATAATTGTCATCGGTATGGAGATTATAAGTAATATGAAAAACATTAAAAATATTAAAAGAGTTTTTGCAATAGTAGTAATTGCACTTTGCGTAAGTGCAATTACCGGTTGTTATTCAAATAAGCTAAAAGATAATGGGAATTCTGGAGCAATCGTTATTTCAGGCAAGGTTCTTAATTGGGAAAATGGGCCAATACAACGTGCCTTTGTGATGGTGAAAGAGAAACCTTCCTGTTCTGCAATGGTAAATGCGAAAGGAGAATTTAATATTCCTGTGAATGAGGATTTATCTAGTGCGAATATCATTATATCTTCACCCGGATGCGAAACAATTGAGAAGAAAATCAATTTTAACGAAAAAATAGAAGTAGCATTAAAGCGTCAGGATCAATTACTATCACAAATAGAAGTTGGTGCATCTCACGTATTGTTAAGCGATATGGCATTGGCTCGGATGTATAATTTTAAAGAATATACAGAGACACAACAGCAGTGTGTAAATCTTTACAATGAATTCAGAGTAACAAAAGGAGCAGAAATATTAAAAAAGATACTTGCTAATGAGCAATTATCCGTTGAAGAATCTCCTTACTACTATGTTGCTATGGCAGGTTATTTAGCTGGTGCCGCAATTCCTAATCATCCGGATACGAAAAAAAGAATAGCACATTTGAAAGGGAAACTTGGTGATGAAAAGTGTAAAGAGTTTTATAAGGAAACAAAGCAAGAGGGAGAGGATATTCTTCGTAAAGGTTTTGAAGGTGGAAAGATAACTGAAGATGAAATAAGTAAACTCAGATTACTCTCTATTATTTATGGTTTAGAATTCAGAGACAATGTCGTTTATCCTATTCAACTGAACGAAAAAGAACGTATTCCGGGAAAAGAGGGTGTTGCTATTGGAAACAAAATGCCCGGTATGCGATTTGTAAAATTTGAAGATGTTTTGAAATCATCAGATTATAGAGATTATCCGGCTCTGGATTTGTGCGATTTTATAAGACCTGAAGGACTTAGTAAGTTTTTACTTGCTATTAAGGCTTATGGCTCAGAAAAACCTATTGTAAATAATAATAGTATAGGTATAAAGGATTTGTTACGCGGAAAACCGATATTGATATTTAACAAATCTATCATTGATAATTTTGGTATGGAAACAATGGCGTATATGGAATATTGCTATCAAACTTATAAGGATGAAGCTGATATTTATATACTTAGTGTAAGATCCAAAAGTTTAAGTAACTATGGAGAAATGAATGTGCCATCAGATGCATTCTATGGGGCTAATCCTAATGCTGATCCTTTAAATGGTCTTGATTCGCGAAAAAATATTTCTCAGTTTAGTAGCGAAGATTTTGCACGTGTGGCAAAGAATAAGTATTTGAAATTTCCATCACAAAAAGTTCCATTACTTTTAGATTGTATGGAAAATATTTCATCCAATGCTCAGATTGAATCGGGCTGGGGTCGAGCAATGTTGTATGATAAAGAAGGTAAAGTTGTTGCTGATAATGCTGATTTTGGATATAATACCATTGGCTCTTTCCGCCGGGAATCTGGTCATTTATGGACGCGGATAACTGGTCTTCACAGGTATTTGGAATCAGCATTAATTTCGTTATTGGAAAATGATGGACGTTTGGATAAGAATTTTGATCATGGCAAAGCATATATGGAGTATATGCATTCAACTGTTCCAAAGCAGCACAATTTTCAAACCGCATTCAATTATTTATTAGAAGTAGAAAACATATCATTAGAAAAGAATGAAATAGAAGCACGTTGGGAAGGTAATCAGAACGATTCTGAAAACTTGTTTACTTTCAAAATTGACAAATCAACTGTTATTTTTACACCTGAAGGAGATAAAATTATACAGGGATCAATTTCTAATCTTGCAATTGGAGACAGACTTCAAATTGATGTTCTAAGTGAAGGATTTCCTAATTTTAAAGGAGATCGCTACTGTCTTTGGGAAGAAAAGTTTTATCAAAAAGTTGATATTGGAATGAAAAGATGGACTGCTTTAAAAACTCAGGCAACAAATACTATTGTATCAGGACTTAATCCAACATTAAATGCAATCAGGATATATAAGGGAGAGAGTCAGATGCCCTGGCATAATATGACTGAGGATTATATTTTATTCAATGGAATAATTGAAAAAGTAAAGAATAATAGAATAACAGTGGTTATTGACACTGATTTTTCAAATGAATATTCCGGCTATGCCATGTACAAGAGAGATAAAAATAAAATAATTGATATTGACGAATTTAGCCGTTTTCGTATAGACCAACTGGAAAAAAGTCTTGGGAATGGCAATCCGGTTAAAAAGCAGTTTGAAATAGATAAGGGTGTGCGGGTTATTCATGATGCTTACGAATCAGACCGAAGTGCTTTAAAAGTAGGACAAAGAGTATTAGTTACTTATCGAAAACATTTTGATAAACAAAACGATACAATTATACATCCTGATTTTATTATAGCAACTACAAGGATAGGAAAAAATGAATAAATTAAAACTGGTTATCTTTCTATTCATTGGAATGACAATATTCATCTCCTGTACAACAAATGATGAAAAGTCAGTAGAATTCCAAAGTAATTGGACTTATCAGAATGATAGGTACTGGATTGGACAAGAGTATTGGGCAAATAGGATTCAAGACTGGCAGATTAATAACGGCAGACTTGAGTGTTTGGAAGGAAACCGACCACTAAGAACTGTTCATTTGTTAAGCCGTAGTCTTGAAGAAAGAACTGGGACATTGGAAATGAGTGTGGAGACTGGTTTAATTAGTAAAACAAACCAGGAAGATCCAAATTCAATAAATGGTTTTCTGATTGCTGCCGGTAATCTCGATCTTCATTATAAAGCCAGAGCACAGATACATAATCGTTACGGAAACAATGCTGGTTATCTTGCAGGAATAAAAGCAGATGGTCAGTTAGTAATAATTGACAATCATGATAGTCTAAAAGTTCTGCCAAGTACAGTTGAAAAGAAAGGTTTGGTATTACTTAATGAAAGAAAGTTTGTAAAACTTTCAGTATTTTTAGAACCTGATGATGATGGATATTCTCTTACTTTATCTGCTTTTGATGAAAATGAAAATCTACTCACAAAAATTAAAGCAAACAAAATTCCTTCTGAAAAATTGACAGGGAATATTGCTCTTTTATCACATTACGGTGGTGATAAAAATAAATCATTTTGGTTTCGTAATTGGCATGTTAGCGGTAGTAAACTGAATATTCACAAAGATCGTAATTGGGGTCCGGTTTTGAATGTTCTATATACTGTTAGTCGTAACACTCTTAAGATGACTGCTCAATTTCCAATACTTGGAAAAAATGATAGCAAATCGGCATCTTTAGAAATCAAAGAATCCGGAAGTACATTATGGACCAAAATCGCTGAAAGCAGATTAGTTGAGCCTGGCTGGACTATGCCGTTTAGAGTTGAAGAATGGAATGATACTCTCGATTACGATTTTAGAATATGTTACGATTTATTAGATACCAAAGGTGAAAAGGAAAAATTCTATTACACCGGAAAAATCCCGAAAAATCCTAAATCGCAAGACGAATTTGTTGTAGCAACCTTTACGGGTAATTACAATGGAAAGAGCATTCAGGATTGGAAAAAAGGTTTTTGAGCATGGTTTGTATTCGATAATGATTGGTGAACCGGGAACTAAAAATATGAAAAAGTTTGATGCTATTAAAACTCTATCGCATGAACAAGAGAAAGAAATTATGGTTGATTTTAGTTTGTAACTATTTGATAAGTAGTAATATTTATGGTCGTGTCAAAAGTTCTAAGAAAAAATGAAAAATTAAGGTTCTGTCACATTGAGCCCGTCGAAATGTGCATCGGAGCACAATGATTGAAAATTGGAAATCAAGTAGAGAGAGCTTCGAGCACCCTTCGATGAACTCAGGATGACAGATTTGAGAAGAAGATTAGAATTGAAATCAAAAGCAATAATTCAGTTCCAACGTTAAAAACACCAGCAACTCTGTCACATTGAGTCCATCGAAATGCGACACGGAGCAACAAAATATTGAAATGATAAAAAAATAAAGGAATGTGTCACAATGAGAATTAAAAAAATGCTATTTGTTTTTGGATGTATATTTTTTATCAGCCAGTTTCAATCTCAACAATTGAATGCACAGAATAAGACTTTCAATGAAAAAGATAATGAAACAACTTCCATTCAATTATCAGGAGTTATCCTTAATCCGGATGGTAAACCGGTAAAAGATGCAGTTGTTTTTCTCAAAGAGTATCCACCAATGTGTGCTGTTACAGATGGGAATGGTAAATATCAAATATCTGGTATGGCTCCAAAATCAAATTATTCTCTTTGGGCTTCATGGGCAGGGTGCAAAACTACAAAAATTGATTTGCAAAAATTAGTTAATGATAAATTAGATATTAAGTTGCAGTCTCAGGATAAATATTTTACAAAACTCGAGGTTGGAGGTGCGTATCGTGTAGTTGAAATTAGGGCAAAAGATTTTAAGTATAAGAAAGAACCTTTAAGTAAAGAGATGCAGGAATGTATAAAGATTTATGATGATTTTAGAGCAAAAAAAGGTAAAGTAATAATCGACAAAATATTGCAAGGCAAAGCTTTAGATGAGGATGAGGAACAATACAAATATCTGCTTATTGGAGAATTAGGAGCTTATGGATGGTATGGAGAGGGAAGAAGTGAGTTTGGATATATTCTTGCCAAAAGACCAGAGTTTGAAAAAGAGTATAATTATTATAAAAATATTTTAGATAAAACTGAAAAGTTATTGAAAGAAAAAGGATGGACAGGTGGCAGTTTATTTTCTGATGACGAATTTGAGTTATTGCGAAGTTATATTGCAATTAATGGAGGAACAAGGTCCCCTGTATATTATCCAAATCCAAAGAAAGATTTGGCAAAATATGATAAAATAGGAGAAAAAGTTCCAAATTTTCAATTGATACCTTTTGATGAAATTATTAAGCGTCCATGTTTTTCTGCCTATCCATCGCTTTCAGCCACAGAGCTATTTCGTGTAGAAGGATT
>JAOZSG010000254.1:0-2140 GCA_029939785.1 Fidelibacterota bacterium
AGTGTAGTAACTGAAACAGATCTGAATCCCGGTACATTGGTAAGAGGTGGTCAAAAACTTGGTCGATATTCAAATACAGATGTTTATGAGATGGTTGGATTCGCCAGTTTGGATGTTGTCAAATATTTGAAAGTTGGTATAGATGTTTTACTTACTTCTTCTGATTTGGATGGAGTATTCTCCGGGAAAATTGATAGAATAAATTCCATAATCGACACAAAAACTCAAACTGTTAAAGTTTATATTACTTCAAATGATAAAAGGTTGAGAGATGGGCTTTTTATGACAGCAAATATTACTGTAATCTCTGACGAATTATTATCTAAACTTCCAAGTGTTGCAGTTCAAAAAGGAAATGTCTGGAAAGTTGATAATTGGAATACGGCTACTCCTCAAAAAGTTCATATTATTAATAGTACCGATAGTCATGTTATTGTTAGTGGATTGACAAATGGAATAAAAATTATATTAAATCCAAATGATAAAATATATAATGGTATGAAAATTTCAAGTAATGCTAAGAATCAAAATAAAAAACCAAATCAAGATCAGATATAGAGAGGTTATGTTATGAAAACAATACTTAAACCTTTTATAAAATATCCAATTTTAGGAAATATTATAATTGTAGCAATATTTCTGTTTGGTTATCTGGGATTCTCTGGCTTAAAAACAACCTTTTTCCCTCCAAAACCAAGTGATACTATAATAATCAGTGCTTCTTATCCGGGAGCAGCTCCTGTAGAAATTGAAGAAGCAATAGTTACAAAAATCGAAGATAATCTGAAAGGTGTAACAGGAGTTGAACGAATCACTTCTATTTCTGCTGAAAATACATGTAATATCAGAGTTAAAGTTTTGACCGGATATGATATTAATATTGTTTTACAGGATGTGAAAAATGCAGTAGATAAGGTAAGCTCTTTTCCGGTAGGAATGGAACGTTTGACTGTTTTTCGCCAGGAGCCTTTTACTTTTGCTATAGATTTTGTAATTGCTGGAGATGCATCATTAAAAGAATTAAAATTCTATGCAAGAAAAGCAGAAAGAGACTTGCTTGATATTGATGGTGTTTCAAAACTAAGTCTGTCTGGATTTCCAGCAGAAGAAATTGAAATATCCGTAAAAGAGAATGAAATGCAGGCTTTTGGATTGACTTTTCAGGAAATAATGAATGCTGTCCAAAATAGTAATCTAAAAATAACCGGTGGAACAATTAAAGGTAAAAAAGAAGAACTATTAATCCGGGCAGATGTAAAAGGATATTATGCAAAAGAGTTGGAAAATCACGTAATCCGTTCAACCGGTGATGGAGCAGTTATATATTTAAAAGATGTAGCAACAGTACATGACAAGTGGTCAGAAAATCCAAATAGAGTTTATTATAATGGTGAACCGGCAGTTCGTATCATGGTACAAAATACTAATGATGAAGATTTATTTTATGTAGCAAATACGGTAAAAGATTATATTGAAAATTTTAATAGTAAATATGATAATGTACAAGCAACTGTTGTTCGTGATGGTTCAGAAATTATTCAGGAAAGAATTAATATTTTATCCAAAAATGGTATAATTGGAATATTACTGGTTATATTATTTTTGTCATTATCATTGAATCCTTATATGTCTTTTTGGGTAGCATTTGCAATTCCGGTATCATTTGCCGGAATGTTAATGGCAGCCTCTTTATATGGATTGACAATTAATGTGATGTCTCTCCTGGGAATGATCCTTGTCTTAGGAATTTTGGTAGATGATGGGATTGTGATTGCAGAAAACATTTACCAACATCATGAAAGGGGAGAAGACCCAATAAAATCTGCAATAAATGGGACACTCGAAGTATTACCATCAGTTGTAGCTTCAGTTTTAACAACTATAGTGATTTTTTCCACATTCTTATTTTTAGAAGGTGGCTTGGGAGATCATATCAGTGATCTTGCTTTTGTTGTCGGTGCAACATTGCTGGTATCATTAATTGAGGCCGCATTTATCCTTCCTACTCATATTGCTCATTCAAAAGCTTTGACAGTAAAGGATAGGAAATTAAATATTATTGAGCGTGGTGCTGATAAAGCAATTAATTTTTTGAAATATAAAGTGTATAAACCAGTCTTAAAAATGACTATAGAACATC
>JAOZSG010000254.1:2150-5183 GCA_029939785.1 Fidelibacterota bacterium
TTAACAATTGGTGCTTTGAAAGGCAACATTATAAAAACCACTTTCTTTCCTTTTATTGAACGTAGAAGTGTTGATATATCGATGGAAATGCCGGCTGGAACACCTGCAGTTATAACTGATTCAATAATGACTTATATCGAAAGTAAAATTATTGAAGTTAATGATATTTATAAAAAGGATTGTAATACTGATGAAGACCTGATTTTGTCAACTTCAAGAATGATTGGAAATGGAACTCATCAGGCGAGTCTTTCTGTAACACTTTTGAGTAGTGAAAAGCGTCAATGGACCAGTATGGAAACAGCAGGAAAATTCAGGAAGCAAGTCGGAAAAATTGAAGGTATAGAGAAGTTACAATTCGGTGGTGGCGGTCACTGGGGTAAACCTGTGTCAGTTGCGTTAAAGAGCAATAATTTTGAACAATTACATTTAGCAAAAGAAGAATTAAAAATAGAATTAAAGAAAATTGATGAACTCAAGGATGTTATAGACGATGATCCTCCAGGATTAAGAGAAGTAAATATTGAGTTGAAGGATAAAGCCTATGCATTGGGATTGACTACAAACGATGTTGTAAGACAAGTAAGAAGTGGCTTTTTTGGTGGACAGGTTCAAAGAATACTTCGCGGAATTGATGAAGTTAAAATCTGGATTAGATTTGATGAAAGTGATCGCTCTTCAATTATAGATTTAGGGAATATGAGAATAAGGGCTTTAAATGGGTATTCTATTCCATTAAAAGAAATAGCAGACTTTGATGTTTCCCGTGGTGTGATGTCTATAAATCATATCGATGGTCAAAGGGTTGTTAATGTTGAAGCAGACATTTCAAATCCCGGAGTTTCTGTTCCAATAGTTTTATCTGTAATTAAAACCGATATTCTTCCATTTATTATTGAAAAATACCCAGAAGTTTTTTATTCCTTTGAAGGTGAAAGTTATGAAAACCAAAAAACAATGGACTCAATGATGAAAGTTGTTCCGGCAATTTTGATAATGATGTTTTTAATTGTTTCAATAACTTTCAGATCTTTTATACAAGCAGCGATTGTGTTTATATTAATACCTTTTAGTTTAATCGGTGTATTTTGGGGACATTTTTTTCAAGGATATTTATTTAGTATTTTATCCTTTTTCGGAGCAGTTGCTTTGGCAGGAATTGTTATTAATGATTCATTAGTATTGGTTAGCACTTTTAATAGATTGTTAAAAAATGGATATAAATTCAAAGATGCGATTTATGAAGCAGGAATTTCAAGATTACGTCCTGTACTTTTGACTTCACTTACTACAATTGCCGGCTTAGCACCATTAGTAATAGAGAAAAGTCATCAAGCACAGTTTTTATCACCAATGGCTATTTCAGTTTCCTATGGTTTGTTTTTTGGAACAATATTAACACTTGTAATGCTGCCTGCATTATTGATAATTGCTAATAAGACTAAAGGTCTCTTATTCAGAATTTTTAAAGGTGAAACATTAGAATTGGAAATGCTGGAACCTGCTGTTAGAGAAGATTTTTTTGTACATGAACAATCTGATGATGAAGACTAATTAAATAAATTACAGGATTTTAAACATACAGGTGAAATATGAAGAAAATAATAATACTAACAATAATTATAATAAGTCAAATAATTTATGCTGATCAATTAACTTTTGAAAATGCTGTTAATATAGCACTTCAAAACAATCAGCAGATAATGATTGCCAAAAATAGTGTGCAAATCGCAGAAAATAATGTGAATCCAGGAAATGCAGGATTATTACCAACATTAAGTTTAACCGGAAATAGTAGTTATACAAAATCCGAGCTTTCAACCGGAATAGATTCTGAATTACATTTAAACTCAGCACAATTGAGAGCGTCCTACACATTATTTAATGGATTTGGAAATATTAATCGATATAAACAATTAAAAACCCTGAAAACTCAAACAGAACTTCAAAGTAGGTATAATATTGAAAATGTAATATTCAATGTTTCGCAATCTTTCTTTACTGTAGCATCAACTCAGGAAAATTATAATATTATGAAGGAATCATTGAATATTTCCAGAGATAGGCTGAAACGTATTCAGGAAAAAGGAAACTATGGTCAGGCAAGAACTGTAGAGATATTAGCTGCAGAAGTTGACTATAATCGTGATAGTATTAATGTAGTATTGGCAAACCAAAATCTCATGGAATCAAAACGAAATCTAAATAGTATATTGAACAGAGAAATTGATACTGAACTGGAAGTAATTGCCAATATTGAATTTCATGAATTAGGGAATATGGTTCAGTTAAAATCTTTTGCTTTAGCAAATAATTCTAATTATCTGGCTTCAATTCAAGGATTAGAACTTGCAGAAATTAATTATAATATCTCAAAATCATCTTACTGGCCATCATTAAGTTTGACCGGTTCAAATGGATTTAATAAAAACGCAATTGATTTTGATCCCGGACTTAGTGATCCTGATAAGTCATGGAGCGTGGGATTGTCAATGAATTTTAATCTATTTAATGGATTCAGAACAAAAATAAATAATCAGAATGCAAAAATTGCTATCCAAAACCAAAAACTATTATTGGAACAATCCAAACTGGAATTGGAAAAAACACTGATAAATGCTTATAAAAGTTTTCTGAATGATCGAAAAATCTTATCAATGGAAGAAGATAATTTGCTTTCTGCTGATACTAATTTTGAACGAACAAAAGAATTGTTTGAATTAGGACAGGTTACTTCTGTCCAATTTCGAGAAGCACAATTGAATTTACTTAGAGCAAAAACAAATATATCATCAGCAAAATACAGTGCAAAATTAAGTGAAATTAATTTATTTAGAATTTCAGGTAAACTTCTTGATTAATTTATAATCGATAAGATTTATATTGTAAGGTAGTATTAAAGATTTTATAAAAATATGAAAAAAGAAAGATTCTGTCACATTGAGCCCGTCGAAATGTACATCGGAGCACAAATATTGTGAAAATTGAAAATCAGATAGATAAAGCTTCGAGCACCCTTCGACAGGCTCAGGA
>JAOZSG010000255.1 GCA_029939785.1 Fidelibacterota bacterium
TTGTTCCAACAAACATATAAAAAGCCCAAATAGGAATACTAGCCAAAACAGTAATGTACATTGCATTTCTGGCTTCTTTTGTACTCTTTGCTGCACAATATCTCTGTATAACATTTTGATTACTACTGTATTCTGTTAACCAACTTACCATACCTAATATTATCATCATTGTACCGGTTTTCCTGCTCAATGAAAGTCCCCATTTCAAAGGAACTAAATTACCATTTACTAATTCTGAAAATGATAATTTACCTTCACTGAGTGCAACAGAAAAAATTTGTCCCAGACCTCCAGGTAGTTTTATAATTATTATGAGAAGAACAAAAACCCCTCCCAATAACAATACAAAAGTCTGAATAACATCTGTCCAGATAACAGCATCTATTCCACCAATAACAGTATATATTGCTACAAATCCACCGGCAAGTATAATACTCATTACCGGACTTAAACCAATCATTTCATGAAGAACCAAAGAGATTAAATATAAAATTATACTTACTCTAACAAATTGCCCAAATATAAAAGTCAAAGAACCATAAGTTCGAATAGACGGACCAAAACGTTCTTCGAGATATTCATAGGCTGATGTAATTTTGCCACGTCGAAAAAATGGAAGAAATACATAAGCTGCAATTACTATTGATATTGGTAATGAAAAATTTAACAAAAAACGTATCCACGTGGTTTTGAATGCATCTGCCGGATATGCCAAAAACGTAATGGAACTGATAGAAGTTCCTACCAAACTTAATCCTATAACCCAACCGGAAAATGATCTTCCACCTACAAAATACTCCTCAGTGTTAACATTCTTTTTTGAGAAATAAAACCCCATAAACAGCATTCCACCCATATATCCTAATAACATTAATATGTCTAACCAATGTAAATTCAAAACATCCCCCTCTAATTGTTCTTTGGATTAATTTTATAAATATGCACTGCAAATGGTTCAAAAAAGTCTGTAAATTTACCATTCTTTACTTCAACTTTACGATTTTCTTTTAGTACTTCTATTTTTTGTAAATTTTGTTGTAATCCGGAAATCGAAATTTTATGTATATGATGATCCGAATTAACACAAAATAAATAATCTATACCGTCATATTTTTTTACTATCCATTCTATACCTTTATCAAGAGAAAAACCCAACTCATGATATTCAATTTTGTATTCTTTTTTTATTGTTTTTGACGATAATATTGGTTGATAATTATTCAATTCTTTTATCACACTTTTCAAATCATCTAAATACGGACTTTTAGCTGGAGTATATCCTGTACCCCATATTAAAACTCCATTTGCTCCATGTACAATAGAATTAAAAGCCATAAACCGCATTTCATAAAGAGATGGAAAAAAAATCATTTCAGGATTACGTTCATCTTCTTTTTTTAATAATTCCCAGGCAAATCCTTGTAGAATAATAAAACGAGTTTTATTCTTATCTACACGATGTAGTCTATCTATATATTCTCCAACCTGACTCAAATAGGAATTGTTTCTATCACAATGTCTTCCATTGGGTAAAATTGCATATGATGGTGTAATACCTCTTGGTATTATTGGATAAACATCAGTAGCAAGAATATTTGCTGATTCATTATATTTTTGTAATGTTGTATATAGATTTACAGGAGCATGATTGAGATAAACCGCATGTTTTTTATCCAATTTTCTTAACTTGTTATAACTATAGATTAATTGTTCAGATGAAATTCTCGGTATTGCTTTATTCCAAGTATATGCAGGTTCATCCTCTAATTCCCAGTTTAATAATGCCGGATGATTCTTAAAATCATTAATTTTTTTCTCAAATGCCAATATTTCTTCCGATGATGATTTTTCTGAAACAGATCCAATATTTATCCATGTATGCAATCCATATTTTGCAGCTTTGTCCAACTGATCTATTTTTGGTTTTACACAAACATAATTATACCCAAACTCTGCCACATCTTTAAATGGAGTTTCTGATTTGGGTAAGTGATATGTACCAATGATAAATTCGCGTTTATTGTTGACCAGCAAAGTACCATCATTATCATAATAGGAAGATGATTTTTCTGTATTCTTTTCAATATTAGTACAACTGTGAATCAGCATTAATCCGATGACAATTACTAATATGATTGTAAATTGTTTCATTATGACGACTTTCTTATAATTAATTCCGGTTTTAGCACAATATGTTGTTTTTTGATTTTTTTATCAGGAGATATTATTTCATTTAATAATAAATTTGTTGCAATCTCCCCTATTTTATAAGTTGATTGTTGAACAGATGTTAATCCGGGAATAGTATAATTAGAAAAATTCAAGTCATCATATCCAACAACAGCTATATCATTTGGAATCGAAAGTCCCATTTCTATTATCATCTTCATAGCACCCAGAGCAAGGTTGTCATTCCAAAAGAATAAGGCATCTGGTGAATTTTCATTCTTTAATAACAATTTCACAACCTCATTACTACTATTTATATTGTCATTACAATCAACAATATCAAACATCTTATCGGGCAGATTATTTTCTCTTAAAAATTTGCGTCCACCCAATATTCTTTCCTTACCTGTTGTGGTAGTTGGATAAGGACATATATATGCTATTTTTTTATACCCTCTTTTTACCAGATGTTCTAAAACAATAGATCCACCATAAACATTATCATTTTTTACGTAATTGCAATTTAGATTTTCACTGTATCTGTTCAACAAAACATAAGGTATTGATGAATTTTTCAATACTTCAACATATTGTTCATCCTCCTGAGATGGAAAAAATAAAATTCCATCAACTCGTCTGGAAATCATTTGATATATAAAATCGACTTCCTTATCAACAGAATTTTCAGAATTTCGAAAAATAGGAATATAACCTTCATGAAAACATATATTGTTTATTGACTCAAATTTTTCATTAAATAATGTATCAGTACTGCTCGGAATGATAACACCTATAGTAGATGTTCTTTTTGTCACCAGACTTTTAGCCAGTTCATTTGGAATATATTCCAAATCACGCGAAATTTTCAGAATTCTTTTTTTTGTAATGTCACTAATATCAGGCTTATTATTTAGTGCCCTGGAAACAGTAATAGTGGAAACACCCGCTTTTGCTGCTATATCTTTCAAGGTTACCGACATAATACTCCATTCTTTCGATTTTTCTCGGAACCGATACCGTAACCGCTACCGTTAGCGATTACGTAAAGATATTAACAAATTTTTCATTTTACAAGTTTTTTATAGATTTTTTTCTAGTACAAGCAAGCAGAACTGATCCAACTAAGCCAAACAATAATTGAAAGAATATTAAAAATCAAGCAAGGTGATTATACTGAAGGAAATGTAATCAATTAGTTTATAAATCAATTTTCCCAAAACTTGACACAATTAATTCATTGGCAATATTTCCACTTGTTAGTCGCATGATACTTTCTTCCGAATATCCAAAACTCAATAAATTAATACTGCCATACCAGATAATTTTGTGGTCAATAATTGCAAATTTTTGATGAATATTTGATTTTAGTAATAGTCTAACGCCGGCTTTTTCTAAAATTTTGAAAATACTTCCCAATACTGTTTTTTTTCTTTCTCCAAAATCTTCTACAGGTCGTGTAATAATTGTAATTTTTACTTGTTTTTCTAAAATTTGACTAAAGTGATTCATCATCTGTAGAACTCGTTTTTTGGTAACAAATGGACTTACAATCAAAATATGATTGTGAGCATTATCAATATCATTTAAATAAATCTGGAAAAAATTATCTTTGTCAAAAATAATATTTGAAGGCGATTCTGGAATATTTTCCGCTTTCACCTTATACCCGATAGAAGCATAACCTTTTAATCTTTTTTCATACATCTTACCAAGCATTTTTATATGGAAATCAACATAATCAAATATTTGAACATCCTTCTTAGTTTCGTATAATCGATGCAATCGCCCGGCATATTGTTGCAATGTTCCTTTCCAGGAAATTGGCATAGTCAAAAATAGAGTATCAAGTCTTGGTTCATCAAAACCTTCTCCTATAAAACTTCCTGTTGATACTAATACCAATGGTTTATTATCGGGTTTTGCAGATATTTCATCCAATATCTCAGAGGTTTTTAATAATCCCATTCCTCCTGTCACACTAATAACATCAGTTATTTTTTTCTTCAGCATTTTGCTTAAAATATTGACATGCTCCACACGCCCTGTAAGAACCAAAGAATTCCGACCATCTTTATGACTTTTTACAATATCATCAATAATTAACTGGTTTCTTATATCGTCACCAAGAAGTTCTGATTTAAGTTCCTGAAAAGAGAGTTTTTCATCGTCTTTGTTAATTCCGGTTTTAAAAGAGGTAAATCGGGGAATCAAATTATGAGTAAAAGATCTTTTTGCAGCTTGTTTTTTTGCATCAACCATATACCTGATAGGGCCACAATAGAAAAAAATAATAGGATGATGTCCGTCAGATCTGAAAGGAGTAGCTGTTAATCCATAAATGTATTTTGCATTTATTTTTCGAAGAATTTGTTCAAAACTTACAGCCGGTACATGATGACATTCGTCGACAATGATCATTCCATAATTTTTCACATATTCTTTTATTTCGCCTTTATTATTTAAAGATTGCATAAGAGCAACATCTACAATATAATTCAATTGTTTTTTACCACTACTTAATTGACCAATTATATTTAATTTCTTTTTTCTCCCTCTTTTCTTTAGTTGTTCAGGTAATTTTTCATTTATTACTAGAAATTGTGATAATCTTTCAATCCATTGTGAAAGTAATTGTTTTCTATGTACAAGAATAAGTGTATTTACTTTTCTAATGCTGATGAGTTTTGCTCCAATAACAGTTTTACCAAAAGCCGTTGTAGCCGAGAGTACTCCATTATCCTGCTTTATTAATGCCTCAATAGATTCCTGCTGTTGCGGTCGAAGATTACCATTAAACTCTATATCTATCAGTTTCCCTGCATTAGTTTCATCAATAATATTGGTCTGAACATTGTATTGCTTAAGAAGTTCACTCAAATCATCCTCACAACCACGAGGTAATGCTAAATAATCATCAAAATTCTCCGAACATGAAATAATTCTTGGTTTATTATATGTCGGTAATCTCATGGCTTGATTTTTATAAAATTCAGGATTTTTAAAA
>JAOZSG010000018.1:0-4405 GCA_029939785.1 Fidelibacterota bacterium
TGATGACGGATCAAAAATTTTGAAATTACTTTGAAAATTTTGAATAGTATCTTTTATCTGGTCTAAAAAACCCATGTAATCTCCAATTAATTATTTTTTATCCTTGTAGGTTTTCAAAAAACCTACAAGGATAAAATATCAGAAAATTATTTAATCAGTAACATCTGTTTTGTTTGATGAAAATTTCCGGCAGTTATTTGATAATAATAAATACCACTGGCAAAATTACTTCCATCAAATTGTACAAAATATGAACCTGCTGATTGTTGTTTATTAACCAAAACAGCAACCTTTTGTCCTAATGTATTATAGACAGATATTTTAACTTTATCATTATTTGGTATTGAGTAATTTATGATTGTTTGTGGATTGAATGGATTTGGAAAATTCTGAGAAACCGAATAATTATTGATAAAGATTTCTTTTTCTTCGATTGATGTAGCCGCGTCATTGTAATATGCATAAAGTTCACTACAATACGTTATCTCATATTCCATAAGTTCAAGTTGAATATCTCCACTCCACGGTACCCAAACACCATCACTCTGATATAATTCATTTGTATAATGATTGAGGTATCCATTGCTGGCATATTCGTAAGTGTCTCTTGTATCATTTTGCCATTCTGTAGCACCCCAATACTGGTTTTGTTTCACACGTGTCAATACTTTATTGTTATTGTTATATGTATATATATGTCTATCATAATATTTCCATTGATGAGGTTCAACATCTGTATCCCACAATTGTAAAATATATGTTAACATATTATTATTAGAATCATAAGTGTATATGCTTTTTCTATTATTATCCCATATAGAAGAGTCGGAATTCCACTCCTCTTCAATTGTTTCTAAAAGATTTTTAGAAGCATCATAAGTATTTGTACCTCTTGTAATAAACCATGAAGAAGTCCATCCGGAGAATACTTCATATTGATAAGTAAGTTGATTATTATTACCATCATAAGTATAAATATTTATATTTACATCAAGCCATGAACTATTATCATTATCCCACCATGTTCTTACATTTCGTATCAGATTGTTATTACCATCATATATATTACTTGTTTTTTCTAAATTTCTCCAACTTCCACTATCAACAACCCAACGTTCAATAAAGGTACTATCGGTCCCGTCAAAATCATCAGAATCTTCAGGAGTTAATTCTATACTGGAAAATATATGAAATCTAACTTGTGGTACCCATTGATCAGAATCCCAACCTTCATTTAACATTGTGATATTATAACCATCTAAAGAAAAAATGATTCGTTCATCATTAACCCAAACTTCATTTTCTGAATCCCATCCTTGTTCGAGCATCTCTGTGGGAAATCCATTTTCATCATAGGAATTAATTTCTTTTGAATAATTAACCCAAACTCCATCGACTAATTCTTTGGAAAATCTTTCTAATAATGCTCCATCATCATTATAAGTTTTTTCATTTTTCCAGGAATAATATAGAGTTGTACCGGTTTCATCCTTTGTTGTAGTTGTTTCAACTATAAAATTTTTATTTTCAGCATATTCGTAACTAATAATTTTTATCTCTCCATTACCAAAAGAAACAACACTATCTAATAAAGTTTCTGAATATTTTGCTTTGTTAGTAATAAACATTTTTTTCATTTCATTTACTTTTTTCAATGATTCAGATTGTTGAATACTTAGATTTTTATTCATATGCAACGAAATATCACTATTTGCAGAAAACAAATATGTAAAGTTTAGGGCAATACAAATAATTAAAAGGTTTTTCCAATTTTTACTCATGTTTTTTTCTCCATCTTTTTTTATTTTAATTTCTTTTTATAATGTTAGCAATTTAAATGAATCGAAAAGTTAGAAATTTCAATATATATTCCAAGTAAAAAGAATATATAAAAACAAGACATTTTTTTTACTTGATTTTTTGAATAATTTATTAAACTTATTGATATTAAATTGTATAGATATAATTAATGACTTTAAAATATAGTGAAAATTAAGATTTAAAAGGAGATTAGATGATGTTAAGAGATGATTATTTCAAAAAAGGAAGAGAGTTTTTTGGAGTAAAATATCCAATTATTTGTGGAGCAATGACATGGGTGAGTACACCTGATTTGGTAGCGGCTGTATCAAATGCAGGTGGATTTGGAGTAATTGCAGGTGGAAATGCTCCAGTTGATATTTTGAGACAGCAAATAGAAGAAACAAAAAAATTAACAAATAAACCTTTTGGTGTAAACCTCATCACTATTGCTCCGAATTATAAACAACATTTGAATCTCGTTGTAGAAATGAATCTGGATTTTGTAATATTTGCAGGCAGTTTTCCCCGTCAAAATGAAATTGAGATGGTTAAGGCTTCCGGAGCAAAAACTCTATGTTTTGCATCTACGAAATCAATTGCAGATCGTATGGTAAGATATGGATCAGATGGTTTGATTCTCGAAGGAATGGAAGCCGGTGGTCATGTCGGTCATGTTTCACTTACTGTATTATTACAGCAGGTACTTTTTGAATTATCCGAAGATATTCCTGTTTTTGTAGGAGGTGGAATTGCAACTGGTAAAATGAGTGCTCATTTATTGATGATGGGAGCGTCTGGGATTCAGTTGGGAACAATGTTCGCCGTTGCAAAAGAAAGTGGCGTTCATCAAAATTTTAAAAATAGAATTTTCAGGGCAAATGCAAGGAATGCAGTATCAACTCCTCAATTTGATAGTCGTCTTCCAGTTGTTGCTGTTCGTGCGATAAAAAATAAGGCTCATGATGAATTCAGTAAGCTTCAATTTGACTTATTAAGAAAACTTGATAATGATGAAATTACGAGACATCAGGCTCAGATGGATGTTGAGAACTTTTGGATAGGTGCTCTCAGAGATGCCGTGATAGATGGTGATGTTGATAATGGATCAATTATGGCTGGTCAATCTGCAGGTCTTGTTAATGAGGAATTAAGTGTTTCTGAAATAGTTGTTGGAATGTCTGACCAAATTGAGTTGGAACTGCAAAAAGTGAAAGAAAAACTTAATTTGATTAAATAATGATATTTTAAATACTAAAAAGGGGATAGATATGCTAAGATTTTTATCTTTTTTACTAATAATAAATGTAGTTTTTGCCGGACCAAGGTTGGAATTTGATGATTATTTTTATAATAAAACTATGAGAATAGATTATTATCAAACCGGTGATCATGAAAATACAATAATTAGTCTTGATGAGGTAAAAGAAGAACCAATTTGGGCAGGAAGTCTGACCAATCTAATTGATGATATGAATCTTGGTGATCACATTGTAAAAGTATATGATTTAAAATCAGACAAATTAATTTTTACTAAAAGTTTTAATAGTATATTTTCAGAATATCAATCAACAAATGATGCTATAAATGGAATTTTTAAAACCTATTCTAATACGATGTTGATTCCATATCCAAAAGAAAAAATTAGGTTTACAATCTCAAGTCGTGATGAAAGCAATAATTTTAAGGAGGAATTTTCTACAATAATAGACCCAACATCCCGATTTATCAATCATGATAGCAACAGATATAAGTATGATTTAAAAAGTCTTTTAAAGAATGGTAATCCCAATGAAAAAGTTGATATTTTAGTTTTACCGGAGGGATACACAAAAAAAGAAATGAAATATTTTATCAAAGACATGAAGAAAATGTTTGCTGTGTTTTTTGATTCGCCACCTTTTAAAGAGGCAAAAGATAAGTTTAATGTATGGTATCTGGAAACTCCATCTAAAGAGTCCGGTATTGATGACCCTCGAAAAGGAATATTTGTAAATACTGTTTATGATTTGACTTTTAATACTCTGGATATTGATCGGTATGTTCAGGGATTTAATAATAAAGTGACTCATGATATTGCTGCAAATGCTCCTTATGATCAAATTTATTTTATAATGAATACCGGAAAATATGGTGGTGGAGGGATATTCAATTATTGTGCAATAAGCTACAGCCCGTCTAAAAACAAAAATCCTGATTGGTGGCCGGGATATGTATTTGTACATGAATTTGGTCATTCATTTGCAGGATTAGCCGATGAATATTATTCATCTGAAGTTGCGTTTAATGATTTGTATCCTCAGGGAGTTGAACCATGGGAATCAAATATTACGACATTAACAAATCCTGAAAATGTAAAATGGAAACATCTAATTGATGAAGATATTGAAATACCAACCTATTGGGACCAGGATAAATATGACAAGATACCAAGACGTAATTGGGAAGAAAGATATAATTATCTTAGAAGACAAAGTGGCTGGGGAAAAATTGGAGTGTTTGAAGGTGCAGGATATGCAAGAAAAGGTGTGTATAGATCGTATCTCGATTGCAGGATGTTTTCAAAAAGTATGACACCTTTTTGTCCGGTGTGTCAGGATGCTGT
>JAOZSG010000018.1:4505-18344 GCA_029939785.1 Fidelibacterota bacterium
TTCAATAATAAAAAAGTTGATTGTTTTTAAAATAAAATATAATTTAGAATATTTTATAAATGAATTTAAGGAGTTTTAAATGCCAATTATCTCAATGTTTTATGGAATCATCATCCGTATGTATCTTCTTGATAATAAGCAACACAACTTACCACATATTCATGTGAAATATGCTGAATATGAAGCTTCAATATCTATTGAGGATGGAGAGATTATTGTAGGTGAATTACCTAGGAAACAACTTCGATTAGTACAAGCTTGGATTGAACTGCATAGAGATGAATTGGTTGCAGACTGGGAAATAGCAATTAATGGTGAAAATCCATATAAAATTAAACCATTATAGGAGTATCTATGTATTGGGATGTGAAAGTTGTAAAACCATTAACTGATTATAAAATATATGTTGAAATAGAAGATGGTCGTAAAGGTATATTTGATATGAAGCCTTACTTAGATTTCGGAGTTTTTAAAGAATTAAAAGATATTAACTATTTCAATCAAGTATATATTTTATTTGGTGCATTATCCTGGCCTCATGAACAAGATATTGCTCCAGAAACACTAGTTAATGAAATGGAATCAGTTCAAAAATCCGATATATTATAATCATTTTAATTATTAAACATTAGTGGAAACGTGTCCGGTCGAAGATCCTGTCAAAGATCAGGCGAATGACTGACTACTGACGGGCAACCGACGGATTCGTGTGCATTAGTGATCAAAAAACTAAAGGAATAACCATGAAAAAAGTACGAAGCCTATTTATCATCTTAGTATTATTATTGAGTAGTATAAATTTATACAGTGAACCTGATATTTTAGCAATCCCCTTAGTTTCTCCGGAAGAAATGATATGTTTTGCACTTTATACAGTTCAGAATAATATTTTGAAATTGACTGCCCAAATGTATCCATTACAAAATGCAGAAAGCAAAATTGTAAGACTTGAAATAAAAAAAGATGGAGATTGGAAGGAAATCGCTAAAACAGAAATAGTATATCCGGGATTTACAGCACCATTTAGAGTTGAAAATTGGGACGTAAGTAAAGATTATGAATATCGGGTTGCTCATGGAAAATCAGCATATTATGAAGGAATTATTAAAAAAGATCCTGTTGAAAAAGAAACTATTGTCGTTGCTGCATTTACCGGAAATTCAATTTATAAACCTCATGGTGGTGATATTCCAAGAGACGATATTGTTGAAAATTTAAAAAAGATAAAACCCGATCTTTTATTCTTTTCCGGTGATCAGGTTTATAACCATTCACGTCATTTGGCTTATTGGTTGAAATTCGGTAGAGAATTTGGAGAAATTATCAGAATTACACCAACTATTTGTATTCCTGATGATCATGATGTTGGACATTTTAATCTTTGGGGTGCAAGTGGAAAAAAATCAATTTCCAGAGCAGGTAATGACGGTGGATATTATATGCCGGCGGAATATGTAAAAGAAGTGGAAAGAGCACAAACCTCTCATTTACCTGATCCATATGATCCAACTCCTGTAGAGCAGGGAATTGGGGTTTATTATACTTCGATGAATGTAGGTGGAATTGATTTCGCAATTATCGAAGATAGAAAATTCAAATCCGGACCAGAAGGACTTGTTCCAAAACAAGGACCTCGTCCTGATCATATAACTGATCCAAATTATGATCCTGCATCAGTTGATGTTCCTGGTGCAATTTTGCTGGGAGACAGACAAATTAAATTCCTTAATGAATGGGGACAGGATTGGAGAAATGTCAAAATGAAAGCCGTACTTTCCGCTACAATATTTTGTGGTGGTGCACATGTTCATGGAAAAGTTGGTGGTCGTGTTCATGCTGATATGGATTCAAATGGATGGCCACAGACTGGAAGAAATAGAGCATTAGCCGAAATAAGAAAATTCTACGGATTTATGATAGCTGGCGATCAGCATCTTGCAACAATTTTTCATCATGGAATTAATGATTGGAATGATGCAGGATATTCCTTTTGTGTACCATCTATTGCAAATTTATATTTACGTTGGTGGGAACCTCTAGAAAAAGGTCAAAATACAATAAAAGGAATGCCTTCATACACTGGTGAATATTATGATGGGTTTAAAAATAAAGTGACTTGTTATGCAGCAGCAAATCCAACAAAAGAACCAAATGGCGGAAGTAAATTGACTACCAGAGCTGCCGGTTATGGAATAGTTAAATTCAACAAAAAGACCCGAGACATTACAATGGAATGTTGGCCGAGAAATGTCGATATTACTAATCCAAAAACCAAACAGTATATTGGATGGCCAAAAACTATTAACCAATTAGATAATTATGGACGCAAGGCAGTAGCATATCTTCCTGAATTAACAATATCAGGAACTAATGAACCTGTAATTCAGATTATTGAGGAAAAGACAAATAAAGTAGTATATACTATACGAGTTAATGAAAATACATTTCATCCTAAAGTTTTTACAAAAGGAAAATATACAATCAAAGTTGGAGATCCGGAAAATGATAAATGGAAAATTTTGAAAAATATAAAACCAAGTAAGAAGAAATTGAAAATAAAATTATAGCAAGAACAAAAGTAATAAAAAAGCCTTGATTATTCTCTTTTATCAAGGCTTTTATTATTTATGTATCACAAGCAGCCTTGCTTGTATAAACCTAAACTAAGATGAAGAATACACCAACTATTCAGTATTATTAGTATATTTAACAATTATTTCATTTCGTAATTCCAGATACATCTTCGTAACGTTCTGCATTAAACCATTTGAATAATCTGTCAGGAATATTTGTGCTTTTTTCGGATCCTTTTTGTATAAACTTAGTGCTTTTTCTTCAACAGATTTTTGCCTTACATAAATTTCCGCTTCAAAAGGATTCCTGACGTTTCTCACATCTTCAATAACTTTTTGAAATTTTAAGTTTGCAAGATTATCAACAAAATCTATTGCCCAGCGAGCCGATTTTTCATCATACTCATCAGGATTAAAAGTTTTGTATGTATCATCTACTGATAAATTTCCTGCATAAATTGGTACATAAGGACTAAAATATGGATTATCTAAATAAACCCAATAAACACCGCCAATTTCATTTGGAAGCCAATCACGAAGTTGGAGTACCATTCCATAATGACCACGGTGGCGTGCAACAGGTCTGCGATAAGTCATTTTCAACAATGTTCTTAAATCTTTACTCGGAAATGGAGTTGCCAGAGGGCTTTTTTTATAAACTCCAAGGCTATCAAAAACAAACCATTCCGGTCCGGCAGTCATATCATAAATGGTTCCTTCAAAAGTAGAACGTTGAAATTTGATAATATCTTGTACTGATATTTTTTCTTCAGGTTCTACTGCAAAAGGATAGATAGATAATGGTTCAACTTGCTGGTAATAAGGACTGATTCCTTTATATGGATTTTCTTTCATGAATCGATCCGGCCATTCTTTGAGATTTGGTACAAAGGTTTGATGGAATAACCAGAATCGGCTGGTTGCATATTCTACTGCACAAGTTGGAGCGTAAGTTTCCTGCCAGTTAAAAGGTTTTCCGGATAATGGATTATACCAACCTCGATCAATAGCATCCTGCATATAGTTTTCTGAAACCATGAAATTTTCTGTGTCTTTAGCATCGATTTCCTTGATTATGCTCCAGTTTGGAATCATAGTAGCTTTATCTTCCGGTAATCTTTGTGCTGCCCAAATTGCACCGGGTTTTTTACTATTGGGTTTCCAGCCCGAACCAACTCCAAAAATTTCCAAAACCCAAATTTCTTCGGTATCAGCAATTACTAAGGCTTCAGATCCATCTCCACTTGATGGTAGGAATCCATATTTTGTCATTAGATCACCAATAAATTTTGCAGCAGGTTTTGCTTTTTTATATCGTTGCAGAGCAAAAATCTGAGCCTGTTCAATAGTCATAATCTGCCCATCATTTTCTTGAGTACAGGCAAGTTCTTTTCTTTGAGTTGTGGTACTTTCACCTATGCCGAGCTGATGCTCATTTAAATGTGAATATGCAGATTGAAAATATTTGTATGTTTTTTCCACCTGAGGAATATATCCTAATATCTCTCCATCATCATTCAAAGGTCTGTCCGCTTCCTGTATTCCCAAATAAACAGGTGCTTTTTCACCTGGTTTATATGTCTTTCCCGGTACTACAAAAATTCTGGAATCTTCGCCTGTGTCTGTATGCGAAATTATTACAGATCCATCAGCTGAGGCTTTTTTCCCTACAGCGATTATTGTGCATGATAATAGAATATTTTGAAATGCTAAAGATAGTATTATTAAAATTATTAATTTTTTAAACATGTAATTTCCTTTAAATTTTTTCCTATAGGACAATTGTAGGTGGAATTTAGGTTATATTTGGAGTTAAAAAAAAGATAATTTCTAATAATTTTTATACCATCTTCTGTCATTATATAATGATTTCTTGATTTTTACTTTAACAATATTAAATTTTAGATTTTAATTACCAATTACCTTGAGTAATTAAGATAAGTTTTAAAAAAGGAAGTAATGTTTAATAAAGTTTTAAGGAATTTAAAATATATATGGATATTTAATATTACTCGTTTTATATTTATTATCAATAAGACCCATCACGCTTCTCGTCAGATCAGCACACCCGGATGGGTTTTCGATTTCAAAGAAGGTTCTATTTGAGAAATTATCTAAAACTTCCATTATTTATTTCTGACCAAATTTTACGATTAAGAGAACGCGGTTTATGCATTGAAGATGGAAATATGAAGAAATATGGAACAAATAAAAAATATAAATTCGATAAATAGAAAAGGAAGTTTTATGTTAGATAATCAAAAATCATTTCTATATTTGATAATAATAATCCTATTACTAATTGGGACAATAACAGCACAAGACAATGAGGCACAAAAAGCAACTCTTGTGAAAATAGATCAAATTGCACCGAATTTTTCATTCACTACTTTGGATGGTGAAAATTATTCAATAAAAGAATTAAAAGGGAAAGTAGTTTTGGTGAATTTTTTTGCTACCTGGTGTGGACCATGTAAAGTAGAAATGCCACATCTTGAAGAAGAGATTTACCGTAAAATTACCAATGATGATTTCATGATGGTTTCTATTGGAAGAGAACACAAAGCAAAGGAACTTGTTAAATTCAAAAAGAAAAAAGGAGTATCATTCCCTTTTGCTCCAGATCCTGAAAGGAAGATTTTCAGTCTCTATGCCAAATCTCATATTCCTAGAAATGTTGTGATTGGCAAAGACGGTAAAATAAAGTTTCTTTCTATCGGTTTTGATGAAAAAGAATTTGCAGAAATGATTTCGTTGATAAAGGAAGAGTTGGGAGTTTTGAGTGGGGAGTTTTGAGTGGGGAGCGGAGAGTTGCAATTGCCAGCACCCAGCACCCAGCACCCAGCACCCAGCACCAACTCACCATAATATTATAATTAATTTTTAAACAATAGGATATCATGATATATAACTTTGATAAAGTAATAAATAGAAAAGGCACTAACTCGATTAAATGGGATGCCCGGGAATTAGTACGAAAATTTGGAATCACAGACAGATTTGATGATGATACAATAGCTCTATTTATTGCGGATATGGATTTTAGCTGTCCTCAGCCTGTTCTTGATGCATTACATAAAAGAGTTGACCAGAAAATGTTTGGATATACAACTCACCTTTCGGATCCCGAATATTTCAAAGCAATTCAGAACTGGTTTAAACGCAGACAGAATTGGGAATTTCCGGCAGAATCTATTGTTTATAGTCCGGGTACAGTACATGCATTGAAGATTGCTGTAAAAGCTTTTACAAAACCTGGAGATGGAGTAATAATTCAACGACCTGTGTATTATCCTTTCACACGGGTTATTGAAGAGCAGGGACGTAAAGTAGTTAATAATTCTCTTATAAATACTAATGGATATTATACTATAGATTTTGTTGATTTGGAGCAAAAAGCAAAATTATCTTCCTCTAAAATGATGATTCTTTGTAGTCCACATAATCCTGTTGGTCGTATTTGGAAGCCTGAAGAATTAGATCAGATTGCAAGGATTTGTCTGACAAATGATTTAGTTTTAGTATCAGATGAAATTCATGGTGATTTGATTCGTACAAATGAAACATTTTATCCTATTGCTAATATTAATCAAGATGACAAAATAATTGTCTGTACTGCGACAAATAAAACCTTTAATATGGCTGGATTACATTGTTCAAATATCATTCTTCGTAATGTAGTGATGAGAGAAAAATTTTCAAAAATGATGGGAATACAAATGCCATCACCTTTTTCAATAAGTGCATTGATCGCAGCATATAATGAAGGTGAAGAATGGTTGGAGCAATTGAAAATATATATCGATGGAAATTTTGATTTTCTTGCCAAATTTCTTGAGAAAAAAATGCCTGATGTAAAGTTCAAAATACCTGAAGGTACATATATTGGCTGGATGGATTTTAGTGGATATAATCTTTCACCGGAAGAAGTTCATGATCGTATCTATAATAAGGCCAATGTTGTATTGGAAGATGGAAAAATTTTTGGAGAAGAAGGACTGGATTTTCAGCGAATCTGCATTCCTTCACCAAGAAGTATTTTGGAAGAGGCATTGAACAGGATTAGTTTAGAATTTTGACTGACTTCTCTTTGATGGTACTTATTTTTGTTATTTGAAGAAAATTGGAGTGTTGGAATCTTGGAGTGATGAAAAAATGATGAATTTCCAGTATCAAGCATCGAATTCTATTTCACCATTGTTTGTTTTAAAGCTTTTTTCCAGCCTTGAAGTAATAATTCTCGTTCATCATTTTTCATTTTGGATGTGAAAACGGAGTCAGTTATTTTTAGTGATTTAATTTCTTGGGCATTTTTCCAAAATCCAATTTTTAAACCAGCTAAATATCCGGCACCTAAAGCTGTAGATTCTAAATTTGTAGGACGAATAATTTTATTGTTAATTATATCAGATTGAAATTGCATTAAAAAATTATTTTGAGACGCACCACCATCTACAGTAAGATTCGTCAGTTTTAATCCTGTTTCATGTTCCATCGTATTAAGAACATCGTGAGTCTGATATGCCATTGATTCGAGTGCTGCTCGTATTATGTGATTTTTGTTTGCACCTCTTGTCAGTCCAACAATTGTACCTCTCGCTTCCATATTCCAGTGAGGAGTACCAAGCCCGACAAAAGCGGGTACAAAATAAACACCATTATTATTGCCAACCTGTAATGCTGCTTTTTCGGTTTCAGATGCATCCGTAATAATACAGAGTTCATCTCTTAACCATTGAATTACTGCTCCAGCGATAAATATTGCACCTTCAAGAGCGTAGGATGGATTTCCTTCTCCATTTATTGCAAGCGTTGTAATCAGACCTTTTTCAGAAGCAATATATTCATTTCCAGTATTCATCATAATGAAACAACCTGTTCCATAAGTATTTTTGATTTCACCTTTTTGGAAGCAGGTTTGACCAAATAATGCAGCCTGTTGATCTCCTGCAACACCGGTTATTGGAATTCCACTGATTTCTTCAATAGAAGTTACAGTTCCGTAATTATCAGAAGATTTTTTTACATCAGGCAATATATTAAGAGGTATATTCAGTAATTTACAAAGTTCCGAATCCCATTTTTTATCCTTAATATTAAATATCATAGTACGTGATGCATTGGTAAAATCTGTTGCATGAGTTTCTCCGTTTGTCAGTTTCCAGATGAGCCATGTATCAATAGTTCCAAAGAGAAGATTTTGAGTGTTTTTTGGCTTTACTTTATCCAGAATCCATTTGATTTTAGTGCCACTAAAATAGGCATCAACAGGAAGCCCGGTCTTCATTCTAAACAGAGCCTGACGATCATTTAGTTTTTTACATATATCAGTTGTTCTGCGACATTGCCAAACTATTGCATTATAAATTGGTTTTCCTGTAATTTTATCCCAAACAATTGTTGTTTCTCTTTGATTTGTAATACCAATTGCTTCAATTTTTCCATCATTTCTTGAGCATACATCATCTATTGTTTTTTTTACTGTTTGCCAGATTTCTTCAGGATTATGTTCAACCCACCCTGGTTTTGGATAGATTTGTGAAAACTGAAGGTAACTGTTATCAACAATTTGCCCTTGTTTATTTAATAAAATTGCTCTTGTGCCGGTTGTGCCTTGATCAATAGATAGGATATACATATTTTCTCCAGATGAAATTATCAGACAGGATTAACAGTATTTATTAGATTGTTTTAAGTTAGTTTTATACTGTTTATCCAGTTAATCCTGTCTATAGTTTTTAATGTTACCAAATTATTCTACAATTAAAATTATTCCATCATCTAAATCTACCTCTATTTTATCTCCCGGATATATTTTTTTTCCTCTTTGGAAAACTGTTTCACCATTTAATTTTACTAATCCATCTTTAATTATCATTTTACTAATTCCTCCTGATCCACCAATGCTCGCGAATTTTAAAAGTGAATCTAATTTTATAAAGGGAGTAGTAATCTTAATCTTATTCTTATTCATATTTTTCTCCATACAATAAACCACAGAAAATTTAGTAAATATTACATATAATAATTTGCTGAATTACTGTGGCTTAAATATAAACTATAAAATTATTTTTTTAATAATGTTCCTGCGGATTTTACTAAACCTGCAATATCAGATAAATCTGTCGGAATAACTATTGAATTGGTAGTTTTGGCAATTTTTCCAAATTCTTTAATATATTGTTCTGCTACACGTAGATTAACAGCATCTTTTCCACCTTCAAGATTAATTGATTCAGATATTATCTTCAAACCTTCAGCTGTAGCAGAAGCAATTTTTAATATTTCTGAAGCACGACCTTCCGCTTCATTGATTCTTTTCATTTTCTCACCTTCGGATCTTGCGATTGCTTCCTGTTTATCACCTTCCGCACGGTTTATTTTCGCTTGTCGATCACCTTCAGACTGAGCAATTTCAGCACGTTTTTCACGTTCTGCTCTCATTTGTTTTTCCATGGCATCTTTTATACTCTGAGGTGGTACAATATTTTTTACTTCATATCTGGAAATTTTCACACCCCAAGGATCAGAGGCTTTATCTACAGCATCAACAATTGAACTATTGATGATATCACGTTCTTTAAAAGTTTTATCCAATTCCAACTTCCCAATTACACTTCTCATTGTAGTTTGTGCTAATTGCGTTGCAGCAAATTGATAATTGTCAATTCCATAAGAAGCTTTTTTAGCATCCATTACAGTCATATAAAGTATTCCATCAACTTCAACTGATATATTATCCTGTGTAATACAAATTTGTGCCGGAACATCAGTAGCTTGTTCTTTTAATGTGTGTTTATATGAAATCTTATCAAGAAATGGAATTAGAATGTGAAATCCTGCTTCCAGAGTTTTATTATATTTACCTAATCTTTCAATAATATATGCTTTTCTTTGTGGAACAATTGTTACAGTTTTAACAAATGCTATAAATACTATAATAAAAACTCCAATTAAAATTACTGTAAAAGGTGTCATGTTATTCTCCTTGTTTTTTGAAAGTTTTTACTTTCAGTGTTATACTATTTTTACCAATTATTTCTACAATGCTACCTGCTGAAATATTTTCGTCGGACTCAGCTGTCCAATTTGTTCCGTGGAATTCAACTTTTCCATTTTTTTCTCCAACAATATCAGTGATTGCAACCGCTTTTTGACCTATCAATTCTTCTAAATCTTCTCCTGCTTGTTGCCTTTGATCTTCTTTGCCAAAGAAAATAGACTTCATTTTTTTTCTTAATATTGCAAGTAAAAATACAGAAGAAGCAATGAATACTATTAATTGTGTATTTATTCCTGGGTTAAATATCCATGAATAAAGTGCTGCAATCAAAGCTCCAACACCGAAAAATATAATTAATAATCCCGGAATAATGAATTCTGCTAATATCAAAAACAGCCCAATCAGAAACCATAAAATCTCAGGTGCTAAAAAACCTTTCAAAAATTCCATGTTAATTCTCCTTTTATTATAAGTTTGATTATATTTTATTTAAATTATTTGATTTTTCTCTTTTATAAATATTTTCATATATTGACAATGTTTAACTCCTTTGGAGTATGGTTTTTTGTTATCATTCTATCTACAGGTCCGTCAAAAGGCCGGATTTTTAATTTCACCTGCAGTTATTCATATTTAATCCCTTTGGGAAATATAAATTTTTAAGTAACACCTGTCATCAAAATCCGGTGGTTCCGGTTGATAATATATATTTAAAACATTGTAAAGCGTAAGTGTCCGTCATTCCTGCAATATAATCTGTGATAATTCTATTATTATCAGCATGTTCATCCTGATATCTTTCAAATATTGATTCAATAAATTGACCAAATTTGCTTTCTAGATCAGAGTTGTTTGATGAGTATAAATCAAAATTGAAATTATATTTATTAATAATATCTTTAAAATAATTAAATAATGATTTTAGGACAAAGTCAGAATAGTGATTCCAATATTTTAATTTTGGATTTTGATATATTTTTTCTCTACTAAATTTTTTTAGTTTGGTAACATATTTAAAAATTTCCGGAGAAAATCCAATTTTACCATTTTTATCAGACCAATCAATTACATCATAGACAAGAGTTTTTATAATTTCACTATTTGTCTGTCCAATATGCATTTTTATATCAGATGGAATATCATTAAGGGTAATACATTTTGCAGTCATTGCATCTTCAATATCTCTTCCCAGATAAGCGATTGAATCACTGACTCTGACAACACAACCTTCCCAGGTTGATGGAGATTTTGGTAATCTTTTTAAATTTTCAAGGTTATTAGGGGCTTTTGAAATATCGATAAATTGTTCGATAGCTTCGCCACAATGTGAAACTATAGCATCTCTGACTGCAAATGTAAGATTTAATCCTTTACCCTTATTCTCAAGTTTATCAATAACTCGCAGACTATGTAATTCATGCTGGAAATTATGGTCAGAAAGAAATCTCAAGGTTTTTTCACCGGCGTGCCCGAATGGAGCATGTCCCAGATCATGACCTAATCCTGCAGCCTGAGCAATTTCTGTATTTAGGCCCAATGCCCTACAAATAGTCGCAGATATGGAAGATACATGCATGGAATGTTCAATTCTTGTGCAAATATGATCATTGTCAGGTGCAAAGAATACTTGTGTTTTATGTTTTAATCTACGGAATGCAAGTGCATGAATAATAGCTGTTTGATCTCGAAAGTATGGACCTCGAATATCCTCATTACGCTGTTTTTGTCTTGATAATAAAATTTTACTTGTATTTATTGGAATAGAAAACATGAATATCCTTTAAAGTCTAATATTTTTTTAATTTTATAGTATAGAGGTTTTTATTTGATTTTTCAAGTAGTTATTAAAATATATAAAATAGTATTTGTTGAAAACAACTTTTTATTTGTATCTTTGAGACCAAATATAAATAGTCAGTTTTATTTTAAACACTTAATATAAATATAGATGGAAGGATTTTTATATGTCTATAAAAAAAGTTGCTGCAGGAATAGATATTGGTGGTACTAATACCGTGTTTGGTTTAGTAGATGTTGATGGTAACTGCTTATCCCAAGGGCATGTTTCAACAAATCCACAAAATGGTTCTATCTCTTTATTTGAAAATACGTTTAAAGGAATTGATGAACTTATTGCATCTTATGATTCAAAACTCAAATTAGTTGGAGTAGGAGTTGGTGCACCTAATGCAAATTTTTATAACGGTACGATTGAAAATCCGGTTAATCTTGGCTGGGGCGTTGTGAATGTTGTAAAATTGGTACATGAACATTATAAATTACCTGGCGTTATAACAAATGATGCTAATGCTGCGGCTTTAGGTGAAATGGAATTTGGAAATGCAAAAGGCATGAAAAATTTTATTGAAATCACTCTTGGAACAGGGTTAGGTAGTGGAATAGTTGTTAATGGTGATATTGTTTATGGGCATGATGGATTTGCCGGTGAATTAGGTCATGTTATAATAAAACCATATGGCAGGAAATGTGGCTGTGGTAGAAAAGGTTGTTTGGAGGCTTATGTATCAGCAACAGGAATTGTCAGGACTGCCTTGACTTTAATGGCCAAAATGATGATCGATAGTGAACTTAGAAAATACAATATTCTTGAGTTAACTTCAAAAAAAATATATGAAGCAGCAATGTCAGGTGATATTATTGCACGGGAATGTTTCTCATATACAGGAAACTTTTTAGGTAGAGCACTTGCAGATGCTGTTGCTGCCTTTAGCCCTGAAGCGTTTATATTAACAGGTGGAATGACAAAAGCTGGTGACCTTCTATTCAATCCAACAAAAGAATCTATGGAAAACTCAGTTTTATCTGTCTTTCAGAATAAAGTAAAAATACTTCCTTCCGGGATGGATGCCGGTAATGCTGCAATTTTAGGTTCGGCTGCTTTAATTTGGCATGAATTGCATAAAAATTAGATGAGTTTCGAATTAGAACAGATTGATCCATTTGACGTAAATTACCAGGATTTTTGGATAAAAATCGAGCATCTTGCAAGATATATATTTGTATATGATATGTTGAAGAATCAAAATAAAAAGCAAAATGTTTTAGATATTGCATGTGGTTTTGGTTATGGACTAAAAGAGTTATCACCGGTTTCTGAAAAAATTATTGGTGTAGATATAAATGATATTGCAATAGCAAAAGCACAAGAAATAAATAAAAATATTGCTAATGTAGAGATAATAAAATGGGATTTGGAAAAAAATATAAATCAACAAATTTTTTCAGAAAACATGTTTGATAATATTATCTCATTTGAAACACTTGAACATTTGAAAAATCCAATGGATGTTATAAATATTTTTTATCATCTGCTTAAAAACAATGGTCAATTAATTTTATCTGTTCCAAATAAAAGATTTGAATCTTTAGATGAGAATGGTAACCCCAGAAATCGATATCATAAACAAGTGTTTTCTGAATTTGAAATAGAAGATATGTTACGTGTTGCAGGTTTTAAAATTATTGATAAATATGGTCAGGCGTTTCTTAATAAATTAATAAAAAAAGAACATCAATTAATTAGAAAAAAAAGAATCGCATCCAGACTAAGTCACTTAAAAAAATTGTCAGAAAAAGAATATATCAGAGCATGTGCATATCTTTTTGCCTATCCTGATAAAAATGATATAAAAAGTAGTTATTCCAGAATTTATGTTGTTAGTAAAATTGGCGTACTCTCTGAAAAAAATATGGATTGAATATGTATAAATTATTTGTAATTGCATTTGGTGGTGCTATAGGTGCTTTATTTAGATATGGTATTTTAGGTTTTGTTTATAGGCATTTTTCAAATGCATTTCCCTGGGGAACTTTGAGTGTTAATTCCATTGGAGCCTTTTTAATTGGAATATTATGGGGAGTTTTTGAGCATTTTCAGTTTTCAGATTCAATAAGAATATTTCTTTTTATCGGTATTCTTGGTGCATTCACAACGTTCTCAACTTTTTGTCTGGAAAGTGTTAATCTTATTCGGAATGGTGAAATTAAATATGCTTTAGTATATATTTTTAGCAGTAATTTAATTGGTATTTTATTAGTATTTCTCGGATTATTTATGGCTAAATCATTAATAGGGAAATTGTAGTCCAAACTAACTAACTTCATTGAACAACGCTAATCAATTTATTTAAGACCATATTTTTCAACTTTATCATACATTGTTGCTCTGTTGATACCAAACATTTTAGCGGCAGATGAAATATTCCCATTAACTTTTTTCAGGCAATATACCAGTAATTGCTT
>JAOZSG010000256.1 GCA_029939785.1 Fidelibacterota bacterium
TTTATCAAAAAAGTATTACTTTAGTACGTATACTTATTTCCGTGAAAATCGGTGTAGAATAATTTTTCAAATTGTTTAGAAATTTTACCAGTAGGTAAAATTTCTGTTATTCAAAGATTATAATTATTGAATTATTATAACGTTTTTTGCTCCGATAATAATCAATTTCTGATATTTCAATAGTTTATCAATATAAAAAAATACAATAAATATTTAATTTGCATTATGACTATATTTTTTAGCATAGATATCTAAAAGATTTCTAATAATTTTTTGATATTGTGTATGATTTTTTTTTGCTTCCTGTTTAAAAAAATTAACACTTTTTTTTGATAATGCAATTGTTACTTTTACATTATTTTCTTTGAAAACTAAATTTTCCGGAGATGGTAAAAAATCTTCCACTATTTCTATTTTACCAATATTTTCATCTGAATATTTTATTATTTCTTTCATATATTTTCTTGCCTTTCCGCCAATACCCTGCTCCTATTATTCTTATTGAATTTTCTCTATATGTGAAACGTACAGTCAAAACTTGTGTCCCTACAAGACCAAAACAATAATATCTAATTTCATCTTGACTATGTTCGATATCTTTAGCTATTATACGATTTTTGTCTGCAAAAGCATATTGAGCATCTTCAAATAATAGATTATGTTTCTTTTGATTATACCTATTTTTATTTTCGTCCCATTCAAATTTCACTTTTTTCATAGTACAATTTTAATAATAACTTTACATATTAGCAATATTTTTATATGGGAAAATGTAAGTCAGTTATTTGGGAATTTGGAATGAATTGACTATGTCAATTCAGCATCGACCTCTCATCTATATTTCACTTCGCCATATAGATAGTCAATTTACTCCATAGCTCATATAATCGATATTTGTAGGACAATTTTTCAAATTGCTAAGAAATTTTACCAGCAGGTAAATTTTTATTGTTCAAAGATAACAATTATTGATAGTTTCGCAAAAAGTCAATAATTTAACGCCAGTCAAAAGCCTGGTTTAGCAACAAAGACCTGACATATTATTCTTTCTAATTATATTCTTTTTATCCTGATACCTTTATAAACATATTTCATAAAAATAAATGGCAGATCAGATTTTTCACCTATTTTTACAAGTTTTTCTACAATCCAAGGTGATAATCCAACAAATTTTGATGCATATAATGATAATGTTTGTTCTTTTGATAGTATTTTTTTTAATTTTCTTGCATACTCACTTAGTGATGCTTTAGTAAAATTATTTGTTTTAATTTTGTCTGCAATTACATCTGCGGCAAGTTTTCCGGAAATTATAGCAGTTTCAATACCACCTCCTGTAAAAGGATTTATAAGCGAAGCAGCGTCCCCAACCAAAATAACTCTATCCTCTACTAACTGATTCCATTTGGGAGGTCCAATGTTTAATGGCCATGTACCAATATTCTCAACTTTGTAGTCTGAAGTTAATCTTGATTTTATAAATGGCTGTTCAATAAAAACATCAAGAAGTTGTCTTAATTTATAATTGGATTTTTTGTAGTGTTTTAGAGTCATTCCCAAGCCAATATTTCCAGAATCCTTTGAAAGAGGAAAAAACCAGGCATAACCAGGTGACCATTTTTTATCAAAATACCCTTCCAGTGTATCAGCCTTAAGATTGATTCCTTTTATATAACCTCTGATTGCAATACCTCTATCTTTGCCAGGTACTAATTTTGATAATCTGGCTATTGTCGAAGATGAACCATCGGCACCAATTACAATTTTACTTTTAAATTCAAAAGTAGAATTTCCTGTTCTGGATTTTATAGAGACATGATCCTCTGAATATTCCATTTCATATATATGACTTGTATGACGTTCTACACCAGATTTTTCAGCATTTTTCACAAGATGATTATCAAGTATTAATCTGGGAATTATATATATTTTGGACTGATTTTTTAAAAAGTCAAATTGAAAATTGGCTTGTGCTTTTTCCGGTCCTTTTATCAGCACTTTATCAATTTCATTTGTAGATTTCAAAAGTTCACTATCTACAAGTTTTAATTCTTTCAGTAACTGTACACCCAAAGGAGTTATTTGATCACCGCAGACTTTATCACGGGGAAAATCCTTGGAATCAATTAGTAAAACAGACAATCCTTTTCTTTTGAGACAGATTGCCGCTATACTCCCACCAGGTCCGGCACCACATATAATAACATCATATATTTTTTCCAAATTATACTCTTATATTATCATTGAAGACAAATTTAAATGATTTATTTTATTTTAAAACAAGTTTTTAATATGACATTAAATCATAATAATGGAATCAGTTCATCCATGTCCTCATCGCTCATTCCTTCAGGAGTAAAGCCTGCTGAAAGACATTTCAAAAAAATCACGGCACCTTTATTTGCAACATCGATAAAATCAAAAGCTTCAATAACATCTTTACCGGCAGCAACTGCTCCATGTTTACTCCAAATAGCGACATCATGATCTCGTAATGATTTCACAGTAAGTTCTGCCAATTCTTCTGAGCCGGGTAATTTATAATCAATAATATCAATACCTCTTGGTACAAAAGCTCTTACTTCAGGCAACATACTCCATAATGTCTTTGATAATACTTTACTATCTTTGTTATATTTAGGATGATGACTCATAGCAATCAATTCAATTGGATGCGTATGAACTACAGCTTTTTTATTAATTCCCTTATCAATCATATCAAGATGAATTTTCAAATGAGGTATAAACTCACTGGTTGGTCGAAAATCAGGATTGTTTTCTCCGCCCCATAATATATGATAACCTTGATTATTATCGTCAATTCGGATTATACAACTTGATAATTCAGGCCTTACTAAATCTCTTAATCTTTCACCTGTTCCGGTCACAAAACAAACTAAACCAGCAGATTTTGCAGGAAAATCATGGTTCGTTACATAACGAAATTGTTCAAGATTTGATGGAATTAAAGGTTGCATATTTTCCAAAACCACTGATATGTTTCCACCATTTCTCTCTGCCCATTGTCTTTCCCAGAGGTAAGAGGCTACTTCTACAGCTTTTTCAATCTGCAACTTAATCTTGTCATTTAATCCTATTGATTGCATTTATTATCCTTTTCTTTTTAGACAGGATTAACAGGATTTACTGGATATGTTAATCAAATTAATCCTATCTATATGTTTTCATATTCATCAGATGATGAATGATACTATTTTTTTTAGTTATTATTGACAACTTCTAAAAAAGTCTAATTTCTTTCATTTTTGCTACACTCTGTCCCCCTGAGCCCGCCAGCTGGCGGATGATTCCGGAGTTACAAAATTCTGACCTTCAAATTACTTTATACAATTTTTTCATTACTAATATATGGAATTGTTAGAGGTCCCTGTGGCAAAACACATATTCGTGCATTTTTTCCATATTTTTGTAATAAACTGTTTATTGTATTTTTTATATCATCACATGATTTTAGCAGAAGAGATTCTAACAGTTCAGAGGATAAATAATCACTGTAAACATATACATCTGCCTTTTTTTGTACCAGAGCCTGAACCTGTGCCTGCCATTGATCCTGTTTATGCACTCCTGAACATCTGACTGTATCCAAAACATCATCAGGATTTTTAGATTCAATCAACATTTTTTTATATAATCCATGATCCGGCACGCCATCACTACATTCACTTGCTATGATTATTGCACCACCTTCTTTAACTATTTTTGCAGCTCCACTCATACCCTTGACAGATTGGTAAAGATTCTGATCCAGAGGATAGCCCGAATTTGTCGTCAGTACAATATCAAAGGGCTCATCAACAGGTTTCATTGCAGTTTCCCTAACATATTTACACCCTTTATTATGAGCTGTTTCCAAATCACCTGCAAAAACATTTGTGATTTCATGATTATTATTCATAGTAACATTAACAATAAAGTCTGCACCGGCTTTTTTTGCAATTTGCCGAACTTCCTGTTGTAAAGGATTATTATCTATCTCACCCCATATAGAATTGGGATTGTCTATCATTTTTGCACCATGATTTATCAAAATAGTATCCAGCCCTGCCATTCCTGGCATAATAGCTTTTCCTCCTCCGGAAAAACCGGCAAAAAAATGCGGCTCAATAAAACCAGTTAGTATTTTTATATCACATTTCATCAGTGCTTTATTGATATATATATCATTTCCACTTAAACTTTTTCCCAAATATTCCTGTGTCTCTTTATCAGTACAATTATTTTGAATAATTTTATAATTATCAACTATATAATCTGAGACTAATGATCGTAGTTCTGCATCTGTATTATCCCGATGTGTTCCCAAAGCATTAAAAAATGTAATATTTTCTGAAGGAACATGCTTTAATTCATCAAGAACAGCCTGCAAAATTAAATGATTTGGAGTTGCTCGCGTAATATCATTGAAAATTATTCCAACACTTTTATCTTTTGTTGCAATCTTACTAAGAGGTAAAGAGTTAATCGGATTCTGCAAAGCATATTTTAAAGCATTTTTTCCATGTTTCATGCCAGTTACATTTTCCGGTTCCAGAATTGTTATGTTCAATTGATCATCAAGATCAATCAAAAGTCCGTTTTTTCCATAAGCTAAGTTTATTTGCATTTTTATACCTTGTTATTTATAATCGAAGTTAAAAAAAATGTTTATATAACAGAGAATTAAAAATCAGCGTGTTGAATATTTTTTACACTCTTTTTATTTTTCATCCCATACTAACAGATTGCATTACTTTTTATCTCATTACGGCTCATAAGACACAATACCGGGTCCATCAAGTAAAATACTATTAATATCAATAGCCTGACGATATTGTGCAATTCTTTCTGCGGAAGATGCATTATGAGCGGCTTGCTCCAATGTTTTTTCACCGGTAGAAATAACTCCATATCCTGCAACAACACATAATCCCTTATGCCATCTTAACATATTAAGAATAGGATTATCGGGGGTAAATGAGTTCAATTGCGTAATGTCAACAAGACCTACTCTTGGATTTAAATATATTGCTTCAGCATCAATTGGTTTAATAACAGGGTGATCAGTCAAGGTATATGGGATTGTTGTACAATTACCTAACAATACATCTTTACCATATTTATCTGCCAAAACAACCATTCCTTCGGCAGTAGT
>JAOZSG010000019.1:0-10951 GCA_029939785.1 Fidelibacterota bacterium
GGCAGGTTTTAACGTATCAAAATCACCGGGCTCTAATAGTTGATTCCAATAAAAGTCCCATTCACCATTTAGGTTTGTAGTTCCATCTTCTGAAAAATTCCATTCAGATAGATCTAAAACACCTTTTTTAGCAACAGGTTGTTTTTTTGATGAGTAAGTCTGATCGCAACATGACATTACTATTAACATTAATAGAACAATCAGAATTTGCTGAATCTTTTGCATTTATTATTCTTTTTGTTTCTTTTGTAATTTTATATACCAGGATTCATTACCATATAATGCTTTTTCACAATTTGGACACAAACCATGAGAAAATTCTATTTCAGAATGAGTATGAAAATATGTTTCAATACTTTGCCAATAATCATCATCATTTCTTATTTTTTTGCAATTAGAACAAATTGGAATAAGTCCTCTTAATATTTTTAATTCCAGATGTGTTTTGACACGAGCTAAGAGTTCTCTTGAATTAAAAGGCTTGGTTATATAATCTACTGCTCCTAAATCAAATCCATGAACAATATCATCTGTTTCTGTTTTTGCTGTTAAAAATATTATTGGAATATGTTTTGTTCTATCATCTTGTTTGATTTTTTTACATACTTCAAAACCATCTAAACCAGACATCATAATGTCTAACAATATTAAATCAGGAAGTTTTTCATTTATAAATGTTATTGCATTTTCTCCATCTAAAGCAGCAGCTGGTAAAAATCCATTATCTGCAAGTAAGCCACTTAGGAATTGTACATTATTTGGATTATCATCTATAATTAATATTAGATGTTTATTGTGTTTAGCCATTTGTTTTCTCTATTTTGGACAGGATTTACAGAATAAAATTATTCTGTAAATCCTGTTTGGTTTTTATTTTTTAATATATTTTTTTATCTCATGTATAGATATAATTTCTTGATCTAAAGTAAAAGTGTTTTAATCTTTTCAGATAAATCATCAATGATTTTTTTAATTGTTACAACATCATATTCCTGTGCTGCCTCTAATAGATTTTCTGCTGATGCAGAAAAAAATGGAATTGATACTTTTATTCCGGTATTTTTTAGTTTATATGCAAACTGTATTACTTCATCCATTTTATCAGTGTTTTGTAATAATGATATAGCTGGTATGATTTCATTATTTATGATGTCCATCAGATTTGTTGATTGTTTATTTTCCTTTTGTAACATATTATCAGTTTCTTGATCCTGAATATCTACTTTACTTAAATCAATCAGTTTAATAAATCTTGTCAATTCTTCTATTAAATTTTGAACATTCAGTGGTTTACCAAGAAATCCATTAAAGCCTTGTTTGATTAGATTACCAGGTGTATCCTCCTCCATAGAAGCTGTCAAAGCAATTATCGGAATTTCTTTTGTGAGTTTGTTTTGTTTCAGATATAGTGTTGATTCAAGACCATCCATAACAGGCATAATAATATCCATTAATATTACATCAGGCTGATTCATTTCTGCAACTACAATTGCTTCCTGACCATTTTCTGCCAAAGAAACTTTTGCGTGCATTTTTTCGAGTAATTCGTGTAAGACTTCTCTGTTCGATTCAATATCATCAACAACAAGGATTGAAGCGTTATTAAATGAAATATTATTAATATCATATTTTTTTTCTCTCTCATGGATAACTTTTTTTGATGAAATGGCCACATCATATAAAATAATTTTAAAAACACTTCCTTCTCCCATAACACTATTGACAGAAAGTATGCCATTCATCATTTCTACCATTCTTTTACTAATAGTCAATCCCAGACCGGCACCACTAAACTGGATTGCTGCTTTTCCATCTTCTTGTTCAAATGATTGAAAAATTTTGTTTAAATGGTTTTCCGGAATTCCTACTCCTGTATCTTCCACAGTAATAATCAAATCAAGTTTTGAATATTCTTTATCTTTATATTCTTTATGAATTGAAAGTTTTATATAACCTTCTTTTGTAAACTTGATTGCATTACCAACAAGATTCATTAAAACCTGTCTTATTCGTATTTTATCGAGAATTATGGCATCTGGAAGATGTGGTTCTACATCTATTTGGAGATCAAGATGCTTTGCCTTTAATTTTACATCAAATATTTGTTGTACTTCAGTACAAAGTTCATGAATATTTACTTGTGTATATTTTAGTTCCATTTGACCGGCTTCAATTTTTGATAAATCCAAAATATCATTAATAATAGTTAATAAGTTTTTCCCTGATATTTTGATAGAATCTACATAATGATTTTGTTTATCACCGGAAACCTCAGACGCCAATAATTCAGCATATCCAATTATTGCATTTAACGGAGTTCGTAATTCATGTGAAATATTTGCCAGAAACTCACTTTTTGTATTGTTTGCAATCTGAGCTGCAGTCTGAGCTTTGACTAATTCACTGGAATGCAATTTAACTATTGCTTTTAATTTGTTATGTTTTTTTCGTAAATCACGATAATCTTTATTAACGTTTTTTACTCCAAGTTTCAATTGGTCTGCATAAGCGATGGAAATAAATAGTGTCAACCAAATAAAACCAAATTTATGAAAATTATTTGTAATTATATTCTGAGGTATAAAATCCATTTGCTGTAAACCAAATATTAATATTCCGAGAATAAATCCAACTAAACTTATCATGTAATATTGGATCGAGTAATTTTCTGAAAAATTTGATATTATACTGATTATTATTAAAAATATGAGCGTGATGGCAAAGAAAAAAAATAAACCAATATATATGAGATAGTGATTGATGAATAATAATAAAATAAAAAACAGACAATAAATTATTAATATCCATATTAATGAAATATATATTTTGGGTAATGTCTCTCTAACGTTTAATAAAAATGCAGAAAAAACAACAAAAAAAATGAAGCAGAGAGTAGGGATTAGTGGAAGTATTCTACCTTTGATAAAATATGAACTGATATTTATTTGCAATAATCCATCAATTGACAAGAATAGTAAAATACAGCTAATAAGGAATAATACATAATATATATGTTCATTTGCTTTATGAACAAAAAGTAATAATACATTGTAGGACAGTATAAATAGAAGAATGCCATAAAATATACCAAGTAACACATAATCAAGCCGAATATTATTGTCAAATGTTTTATCAGACCAAATTGTTATATCAAGTGGAAAAATAGTGCGGGAATCTACCCGAAGATAATAAATATATTCTTTCCCCTGTATTATATTCAGATGAAATACAAATTTACGATAATCAATATCTCGTGTATCAAAGGATTTTAATATTCCTGTTTTTACTGATTTATAAGTTTTATTTTTAACAGGATAATAAAAGTTTATTAAGTTTGGATTATTATTCAGATTACACAGTAACCAATCTTTGTGTTTTGATATATTGCTAACTTTAAGTCTTACCCAATAAACAGATTGAGAATAATGAAAATTGGAAGATAAATTTGGTTTGAATTTTTTACTATTTTCTAGTGAAATAATATCATCTAATGACATTAAACCTGTTGAATCGATTAAAATTTCTACATCTGATCCAATATTATATGTTATGTCCGGATTCTCAAGAAGTATTGTTTTTTGTGCTTTGATACTACTAACCAAAGTCATAAAAATTATTAATATTTTAATTAGTATTTTATTTTTTTTCATTTGTCCCTACAAATAATGTTATAGTCAATTTCGTTATTTTGAATATTCAATGTCAAATTTCAATTTATTTCTTTCTATTGGTAATCTTATTATAAATTTTGTTCCTATACCTTCTTCAGATTCCACTCTCATTTCACCACCATGATCTTCAATAATTATAAAATAGGATACTGACAATCCTAAACCTGTACCAGTCCCAACTTTTTTTGTAGTGAAAAATGGTTCAAAAATTCTATTTTGATTTTTTTTTGAGATACCAGGGCCATTGTCTTCAATTTCAATCTGTAATATTTTATCAAATTTATTAACTCTGATATGGAATTGGGGACTTTTCAATTCTTTTTTATCTTTTTTCTTATTCTCTTCTGCCATTGCCTCAGCACCATTTTTAAAAATATTTAGAAAAACCTGCTGCAATTTAGAAAACTCACATCGTATCAGTGGAATTTCTTCTTGATAGTCTTTGATAATTTTTATTTTTCTAAAATCATATTTCTTTTTAAGGTCATAATCATTTGATGCAAGATCCAAAGTATTATCAATAATCTTAGTTATATTATTTAATTCAGATGTATGTTCACTTTTTCGACTAAAACTAAGCATATTTTTAACTATTTTGCTGGCTCTATCACCGGATTCATGTACCATATCAAGCATAGTAAAAATTTTACGATCTTTCATAAAATTTAGTATTGAATCAAAATTTGTATTATTCTTCTTTGCTACTGTCTTATTTTTCAGAGAAGATGTACTCAGTCTGTTTTTAATAACCTGTACATTTTGCATAATTCCTGCCAGTGGGTTGTTGATCTCATGAGCCATACCCGCTGCTAATCCTCCCACAGAAAGCATTTTTTCAGATTGGATCATCATTTCTTCCATTCGAATTTTTTCTGTTACATCATCTATTCGGATTACAGCACCTTCAACCCCATTTGTTATAAGTGGATAAATGGTTATATCTTCATAAAAAATTTCACCATCCTTATTAGATGGTTTTTTCTGATTCTGTTTTGTTTCCCTCGATCGGATACTTTCTTTGATTTTCGACATTTCAGATATTAATGATGGTAATAAATCAGTAATGATTTTTCCATTGGCATTATTAGCATTTATTCCTGTTTGTTTTTCGGCTGTTTTATTCCATTGAGTGACTTTGAATTCTGCATCAACTCCAATCAAAACAGAGGGCATAGAATCTATGATATTGCCGAGATAATTGCGCAAATGACGAAGTTCTACTTCTGCCTGTTTTCGCTCGGTGATATCCTGAATCGTTCCGAAAACAAAAGAATTATTGTTTTTTTGTTCTATTACCGGTGCACTTGCTGATATCCAACGAATTTCCTGATTGTCTTGTCTAATTATCCGATATTCAAGAAATTCACCGATTTTATCATCTTTCAATTTGTTTACGGCTCTATTTATCATTTCTTTATCATTCGGATGTATAAATGGATCTACTAAATCTTGAATTCCTGTAATTGTATATTTTTCATTATTAATACCATAGATTTGTTGCATCTCATCAGATATATAAAATTTATCTTGATCAATGTCCCATTCCCAATTTCCAAGATGAGCTATTTGTTGTGCTTTTTTCAGATCAGATTCATTTTTTTTTATAGCCCTTCTGTTTTCTTCTATGTGATCTAACATTGTATTGAAATCTTTACATAGAGATCCGACTTCATCATTGCTTTTTATAACAGTTCTAATTGTAAAATTTTCTTTCAATACAACATCATCCATAATTTCTGTAAGACTGCTGAGTGGTTTTGTTATTTTCTTAATTATAATATATGATACTAAAGAGATTCCAAGAATTAATATTAACACAAACTCCAGAATATGAATTATGAATTTATTTATTTTTTTTTGGATTACATAAGTGGAGTAGATCGTGTTTATTTCTCCAATCTCATGTGCATTATGAATTAATATAGTTTTGTCTTTGATGTTTTTTTCGAATTTTAAATCTGTTGATTCGTAATGAAGATTAATTGAACCATTATATTCTATTAAAGAAATACTGACAAGTTCTGGGTCTTTTAAAAAAGATTGTAAATTTGTTTGTAGTTTTTTTACATCCAAATCATAAAGGGGACCTGAATTTACCTGATTGAGTAAAATGCTGGTTTTTTTTATTTTTTCCTGTAATTCGGATAATTCCACGTTTTTTTGGTTTTGAATAAAAATTATTAGAAAAAAAATATTAGCAATTATTACCCAAATAATTATTCCACCGATTAATTTTGTTTTAATTTTCATAAAATTCTTTTACTGTCCATTTTCAAATTTGACTATTTGTTCATAAGCTTTTTTCTGTTTTTCAATACCAACCTGTTTTGTTAATTGAGTCCATTTGTTGGCAACTTCGTCAAGAGCAAGTTGAGGAGTATCTCTTCCTGTTAATGCTCTGTAAATTCCTACGGATAAAGCATGCATATATTGTCGGCTTTGATAGATTCTTAAGTCAAGAATTTTTTTCATTGATGCTGTCATTTGTGTTAAAGTGGCTACATAGTTTTCTGCTGTTTTTTTATCCCATCCTGCATTTTTTGTCCAAAACTCTATATCAAGATCAGATTTTCGACATGGATTTACACCAAAACGACCAATTGCTAAATCGGAGAAGTGATTTTCATTGTTACTAAAAAATCCCAGATAGTCAAAAGCAGCTTCTTTATTTTTACTCTTTTTACTAACTGCGGATGTCCAGCCCCAGGCAAAATAGGGAACATAATTTATTTTAGTAAATTTATCCCATTTTTGAGTTTTTATATTCCATGCTTTCCGAGATCCGGGAGAAAGACTGGTCGTAATACCAGTTTTTATTTTAGAATCATTTTCCATTGCTTTTATAAATGGATCATCCCAACAGTCAGAAAAAATTGCTTCACCTTTGCCAAAAGATTCTATTACATCAGCCAGCCCATATTCTTTTTTTAAATCCGGATAATATTTTTGTAGTGCAATAAAATCTTTTAATGCTTCTACAAAACCAGGAGAATTAATCAATGGTTTCATGGTATTTACATCGAAATAAAAACCACTATTGTTATCCGGATGGAATGCATAAGGTGCTGCATGTTTAATAAATTGAGAAAAAAGTAAATCATGAAATTTATTTATCTCAACAATTCCATGGATATTTTTAAAATTTTCAGGTTTGTGGGTTTTGAAAAATTCTAAAGTTTCCAAAACATCTTTCCATGTTTCAGGGTGAGTTAATATTTTATTTTTTTCTTTAAAATATTGATGTTTTATACTTTCAAGTACATCAGTCCTATATTGAAAATAATGTCTATCTCCATCAATTGGAACCTGATAGTATTTGTTTTCCCATTTTGATATCATTTTATAATGTTCAAGTACATCATGAAATTGTGATGAATTGAGCATCTTTTCCGGAATTGGCTCCAGATTTTCAACAATATCAGCAATCCAGAGTGAACCATAAAAAACAATATCATATTTTCCAGTTTTCAAACCTAATTGCAATTCCTGATATAATTTTTCAAAAGGGATAAAAGTTATATTTATTTTTGCTCCGGTAAGTTTTTCAAACTGGTGTGCATGTAATTCTGTCGGTTCTCCCATAACTGGTTTTTCGTGTGTAAGAATATTCAGAGTAATTCCGCTGTAATCTTTGTGTTGAATTTGTTCTGATGAATAAATATCAATATTATTTTGTGCATGAACTTTTGGTATGAGAATTGTCAATACAATTAATACAAAAGATAATAATCTTATCTTCAAAATCAGCCTGTTTCTGATATTTTTAAATAAATTCATTATTTGTCCGTGTTTATTTAAATAGTTCAAGAGTTCATCTATTTTCAATTGGTAACTTGATGACAAATTTTGTGCCTTTCTTTTCCTTAGATTCTACATACATTTCACCACCATGATCTTCAATAATTATAAAATAAGAAACAGACAATCCTAAGCCAGTCCCTTTCCCAACTTTTTTGGTAGTAAAAAATGGTTCAAAAATTCTGTTTCGTATTTCTTCAGGCATACCAGGACCATTATCCTCTATTTCAATTTGCATCATTTTATCAATTATCTTTACCGTAATATGGAATTGAGGAGATTTTTTTTCTTCACTATTCTTTTGTTTGTTTTCATCTGCCATTGCTTCAGCACCGTTTTTAAATATATTTAAAAAAACCTGTTGTATCTTGGTAAATTCACAAGATATTTGTGGAATATTTTCCTGAAAATCTTTTATGATTTTAATCTTTCTGAAATCATATTTCTTTTTAAGGTTATAATCGTTTGATGCGAGTTCTAATGTACTATCAATAATTTTTATAATATTATTCATATTAGATGTATGCTCACTTTGTCTGCTGAATTTAAGCATATTCTTGATAATTTTACTTGCTCTGTCACCGGATTCAAGAATCATATCCATCATTGTGAATATTTTTCGGTCATGCATAAAGCCTGAAATAGAATCAAAATTTATTTTATTTTCTTTTGCAACTTGTATATTCTTAGGTGAAGCAGTACTGAGCCTGTTTTTTATAACCTGCATGTTTTGCATTATTCCTGCAAGAGGGTTGTTTATTTCATGAGCCATCCCTGCTGCTAAACCGCCCACTGTTATCATTTTTTCTGACTGGATCATTATTTCTTCCATTTTTACCTTTTGGGTAACATCATCGATACGAATTACAGCACCTTCAACACCATTGGCAATCAATGGAAAAATAGTAATATCGTCATATTCAATTATTCCTTTTATTACTCTTGGTTTCTTGCGCTCATATTTTATCTCTCTATTTTGAATACTTTCAATTATCATTTTCATTTCTGATTCTAATTGGGGAAAGACGTCAATAAGGTTTTTCCCATGAGCAATTTCCGGAGAGATTCCTGTTTTTAACTCTGCTTCTTTATTCCATTGAATAACTTTTCCTTTAGGATTAACACCCACTAATATACTAGGCATGGAATTTATAATATTTGTGATATAGTTTTTTGATTTTTGTACTTCTCTATTTGCATGAATTTTGTCCTTTAACATCATATTAGCATGTTCTGCTATTTGTTCAAGTTCTTTGTATTTAATTGATTTTCTTTCGATAGTTTTATCAGAGAAAGCGGCTGTTTTTAAAAATGAGATTAATACATTAAAATCATTTTTAAGGTTATTATTTAATTTTTGAAATAATAAAATAACAATTACTAGCAATATAAGAATAATCAAAACTGAAATCATCAATTTATCTTTAAACTCTTTTATTGATTGGGTACGCATCAGATCAATATTTTTTTCTATATCATCGAGATAAACTCCGGCACCAATAAGCCAATTAAATTCATTAATTCTATAAATAAAGGAGGTTTTAGGTGATTCAAAATTAGAAGATGATAATTTTACCCAGGAATAGTAAATATAATCACCATCAGGTTTTAATGAGGCAATATATTCTTTATTAAATATTTCCCGGATTTTCTCAGGATTATTATCGAATTCTTCCCAAAGTTTTTTTGTTCCTGTGAATACTTTACCATTTGAAACCAATGCATCTCCATTCAGCCGATTAACAAAAATGTAACCCTCATGATCATACCTGATATTACTAATGTCAAAAAGAAGTTTTGTTTTCATTTGTTCATAAACATCATCGAGATAAAAACCAGATCCGATAAACCAATTATATGGCTCAAACTGTTTGATATAAGATATTTTTTTAGAAATAGTATTTGTTTCGGGCTTTTGCCATGAATATTCATAAAAGCCCTCTCCGGATTGTTTGATTATTTTGATCATATCTTTGGTAACGAACTGTCCATTATTATCCTGAACATCCATTAAATTTGTACTTTCCGGATTTGATTTATCTGGAAATAGAAAAGGGACTCCATCCATATTAATGATAAAATAATAACCATTTCCCTGTGCAAATTGAATAGGGCTAAGGGCATTAATAATTATTTCTTGAATTTCTGTTGAGGATTTAGTTGATCTATATTGATTGTAAATGTTTTCAGCGATTGCATAAGCTTCAGCAACTCGTTCCTTTATGGTTGTTCTAATTTTTTGTTTATTTGTTTTTTGTTGAAAATGAATAGTTTCAACTACTCGCATTACTTCCCGTTTTACCATTGCTTTTTGGTTTTTTGTATAATCATTCCTTATTTTTTTTATTTGAATATTAAAATTTTTATAAGTATTCAAACCAGTTAGCATTATCATTAATCCACCAACAATAATTAATAATGAGATTCCCATTAATTGAATTTGCTTAATAAAACTTAATTTTTTCGATGGATTAGGCATTGACATTTTCCTTCAGCATTCTTTCAATTTCTTTGTTTAAATCGAAAAGATTGAGTAGAGGTTTTTGGAAAATTATTGGAGAAATATAAGAGTTTTCTTTAAAATGCTGTGGAAATTTAAAATGTATATATCCTGAATGAATTAAATAAATGATATTTTTACATAGATTAAGGGATTCTTCTATAAAATCTACTCCCGATTTTTCAGGTAATCTTAAATCTACAATAGCAATATTTACACATATTGTTTTTATTAATTCAATTGCTTCTTCAGCTGTTTGTGCAACATATACATCAAAATTACAATCTTCAAAATGATTTTCCAGGCTAAATCTTACTCCTATTTCATCATCAAGTATTAGAATTTTATTCATTATATTGGATCTCCATAGAATTGATTATTATTCTTTTTTCAATTAAATAATTCAATAGGAATTATCAATGGTATCTCAACCTTATTTTTAACATTACTAATATATACAAATTAATACTTTATATTTCAACAGTAGATGTTATATATTCAAGAGTGCACTGAATTTTTTTTGGCAGAATAATTTTAATATTTATTCATATATAACAACTTTGTAAAAAAGTAATTAAAATCCTGGTTTAGCAACAAAGGTCGCACAGAATATTGTAAATCCGGTCGAAGATCTGGTTATTAACGGACTACTGACGGGCACAAATGTATTTATAGTTTCTGTTGTACTATGTGAAACGTAGTGAAGAATAGCGTTAAAAAATGTTTTTTACAATTTTATCTTAAATAATTTATTATTATTCTGTCTCATAATTATTCTTCCTGGTTTTTTTCTAAATTAATTACTTAGAGATGTTTAGGCACTGGGCAGACTGAAATTGCTTTTTACAAGTCTATAATCTGTACTTCATAAAAAACATAGAATGATTAATATTATTTGAGTTTTAAATCTCAGTTATTTAACTTATTAAATGTTATAAACACAAGGAGAAATGATGAGAATTGGAATTTTGACTGGCGGAGG
>JAOZSG010000019.1:11051-18320 GCA_029939785.1 Fidelibacterota bacterium
AAATGTTATAAACACAAGGAGAAATGATGAGAATTGGAATTTTGACTGGCGGAGGTGATGTTCCCGGATTAAACCCAGCAATTCGTGCATTAACAATAAGAGCCATTAAAGAGGGACATGAGGTAATTGGTATAAAACGAGGTTGGTTGGGATTGATTGATATTATCAGGGATGTTGATGCTGACAATGAAAATAATTACGTACTGCTTACGGAACAGGTTGTGAATAAAGCAGGCAGAACCGGAGGTACTTTTCTCCATTCATCCAGAACAAAAGCCAGTAGTATCCCAAAGATTAATGTGCCGGAACATTTAAAATTAAAATACCATGATGATATAAATGATCTTACTGATGAAGTGTTGACAAATCTTGATTATCTCGGTATTGATTATCTGATTCCAATTGGTGGTGATGATACTCTGAGTTATGCTGTAAGGCTTCATAAGGAAGGCGTAAAAGTTATTGCTATTCCCAAAACGATGGATAATGATGTGCCCGGGACTGACTATTGTATTGGCTTTAGTACATGTATTACAAGAACTATCGAGATGACTCATGCTCTTAGAACTTCAGCAGGATCTCATGAAAGGTTTCTGGTAATTGAAGTTTTTGGACGTTATGCCGGTTTTACAGCTTTACTCCCAACTATGGCAGGTGCAGGAGACAGATGTGTAATTCCTGAATATAAATTTGATATTGAACGTTTGACAGAGTTATTGGTTGCGGACAGATACGATAATCCAAGTCGTTATTCAGTAGTATTAGTTTCTGAAGGAGCAATGTTTCAGGGTGGCAACATGATTTATAAAGATGAAACACTTGATGCTTATGGACATAAAAAATTAGGTGGAATTGGAGAACTAATTGGTGCAAAATTAAAAGAATTATCTTCTGGATATTCAAATAATCTTCACGTAAATATAATCAATCAGAAACTTGGATATCTTGTTCGTTGTGGTGATCCTGATTCAGTAGATTCAATAGTTCCAATGGCTTTTGGAAATATAGCTCTTGATCTGATTTTAAAAGGGCAAAGTGGAAGACTGGTTAACCTAACAAAAGGTGTATATGGAAATGTTCCAATAGATATTGTGACAAGTAGAAACAAGATAGTAAATATAGAAAAATTTTATAATACGGATAGATTACGCCCGAAATATCGAGATTTTCTGAATAGTCCTTTTTTCATTGCAAGCGGAGAATAAATAATTACAATAAAAAACAACATTTATATTTTATTTTTATTGTCAATAATGTATTTAACTGTTAATGCACAATCCTTTTCTTTTACATCTGAACAAACTCAAATAATTATTGATAAACAAGATACAATATATGTTTTAAAAGCAACGGTAAAAAACCTGAGTGATCAGGATATAAATGTTCAGGGTTTTAGGAGAGTGCAACAAATTCCATTTAGTTGGTCAACAAGATTGTGTTTTGGAAATTGTTATGATGAATCCACTGATAATACAGATATAACACCAATTTTTGCACATGATTCTTTGGAATTTGAACTGGATGTTATTGTTTCAGCAGAAACTGGATCAGCTGTTATAGATATTGATATGAAAAGTGGACTGGAAACTTATACTTTAACATTTAATCTTACTACATCTGCTATATCAGTAGACACTGAAATAATTATTTCTGATGAATTTCAACTTTATGATAATTATCCTAATCCTTTTAATCCAACAACAAATATATTTTATAAGATTGGGATAAATGCTTTTGTAAAATTGAATATCTATAATATTCAAGGTAAAAAAATTCACACACTGGTTAATAAGAAAGTTAATAAGGGAAATTATCAAACTTTTTGGAATGGGAAGAATATAATAGGAATTGCTCAATCAGCCGGTGTTTATTATTATCAATTACAAATAATTGCAAATAATCAAACAATAGAGACAATTACTAAAAAAATGGTATTAATGAAATGAAACAGCTTTTTCAAAAAATAGGAATGCTTTGCTTAATATTACTATTTGGCTGTACTACACAAGATGGTTCATTATCTATAAACAAAGAAAAAGGGATATTATATATTATTCTGGAGAATAGCGATGAATCTGCTATAGTCTATATTAATAATATGCCAACAAAATATACTACACCAAATAATTTTGAAGTGTTACCGGGAGAATATAGCATAAAAGTCATAATGCCAGGTTATCAATCAAATCCTGATTCGATTAATGTAATTATTACTGAAAATCAGTTAGAAGAAGTACGTTTTGATATTATCGCTGTTGCTTCAGGAAGATTAAAAATTAATTCAAATATAACGAATATTTCCGTCATGATTGATGGTCTTTTATATAGTAATGATAATGTGATAATAGACGGACTCGAAAAAGGTAACCATCCAGTTATATGTTCCAAGCCTGGTTATTATAATAAAAAATTTGACATCAATATAGCACAAAACACTACAACAATATTAGATGTAAACTTAAAGAAAAAAAGTGAAATTTTTCTGATTGAACATTTTTCAAATGTCAGTTGTGATCCTTGTGTGGAAAGGGATGAAGATTTGGAAACTTATATTGCAGAGCATGACACAATTGAATTTATTTCTATTGGTTATCATCCGGATTTTCCTTCGGAATCGGATCCAATGTTTCTTGCTGCGAGAGATGAAAATCTGGCTCGTAAAAATTTTTATGGAGTAAACAAAACACCTAGTGTTTTTATTGATGGAACTACAATTCCCACCTTTTCAAAAAAACATATTGTAAAGGGATTAGACAAATATATATCAGAAAATAGTCAAAATATTGGATTAAATAATTTTTCTATTACAATTGATAATCCAGTAAATAAAATTGAAGGTCGTGTAAAATTTGAATCAATAGATATTGATAGAAATGTTACTTTAAGAATTGTCCTGATTGAAAAAGAAATAGTTTTTGATGAAGCTCCGGGTACAAATGGAATGATACATTTTAAAAATATAATTAGGAAAATGTATCCAGATCATAGCGGATCTGCAGTTATGTTGCAAAAAAACAGGAAAGATGAGTATGTATTTTCTTTTGTGCAGAATTCTATTTGGGAAAATGATTTACAGGTGATAGCTTATTTTCAAGATGATGATACTAAGGAAATAATCGCTGCGACAGCATCTGTGATTTTTTAATATGAATCTGCTGATACAAAGGAAATAATGAAAAAAATAATAATATTTTTAATAATTTTTAATACAATAATTTTTGCTAATACTCCAAAAGAAAAACAAGCTATTGATTTTGTACTGAAAGACATTAATAACAGAAATGTAAAACTGAGTGAAACTGTTAAAAAATATAAGTTAACAATTATTAATTTTTGGGCAACCTGGTGTGTACCATGTCGGGCAGAATTAAAAGATTTGAATAAATTATTTCAAAATTATGAAGATAAAAATCTTCATATTATATCTATTTCTGTGGATGATCCCAAAACTGTTAGTCGGGTAAAAAGTTTTATAAGAGCAAACAATATTAAACATGAAATATGGTTAGACACAAATAATAATGTAATAAGAAAATATCATGTTAGCAATCCACCATTTACTATTATTGTAGATGAAAATATGAATATTATTTATGAACATAAAGGATATAGAAAAGGTGACATCTTGTTTATGGAAAAAATGATCAATAATCTGATGAAAAAAGAAAAATGAATTTCATTAAGACATATATAATTATATCAGTTCTATTTTTTTCATCTTTATTGTATTCACAGGTTCGATTTGCAGGAAATACTTATAATATTATTGCTGCTGATAAAAATACAGAAAAAACATACTTTGAAAATTGGACAGATTTTGATTTTATATACAAAAAATTTCAGATTGGCTTACGTTTCGAAGCACATAAACCACCTTTACCGTACTCGTTGGACACAACCGGTTATGGTATCTCACAGAGATATTTAAATTATTTTAGTGATAATTTTCAAGTGACTGTTGGAAATTTTTATACAATGCTTGGACGTGGTCTGGTATTGAGGAGTTTCGAGAATCGTGGAATTCGATGGGATACTAATATTGATGGTATAAACTTAAATTTTCAGACAACTTATATTAATGGTAAAATTATTTCCGGTAAACCAAGAGATAGAAGTGGATTACGATTAACAAGATTAGATGGAGGAGAAATTACGTTTAAGCCTTTTGATCTTTTCCATATTGGTTCTACGTATTTGAACACGAAAAATGATGACAATAAAAGTCTTCAACGCGGATCAGTTTATACGAATTTCAACCTGCCATTTCTAAGTTTATATGCTGAATATGCCGGACGACAAGATACTGATTTGGATTGGGAAACGGGCATGCCTTGTATCTTTCTGGTGACATATTTATTAATACGATTACTTTACGTGCTGAATATAAAGATTATGAAAATTATCACCTTTATAAAAATAGTCTTTATGATTATAATAATCCTCCAACAGTCATTCGTGAACATTTATACACATTGCTTAACAGACATCAACATATAATAAATTTGCAAAATGAAAAAGGATGGCTTTTTGAAACTAATATTCCCTTGAAAGATTTTGGAATGGCTACTTTAAATTATAATCGAACAAATAATCAGGTTGGGGAAAAATTGTTTGAAGAAAGTTATGGTCAGTTTGAGTTCTTTTACCCGGCAGATTGGGATTGGGTTTTTGTAACAGGTCATGAACAAGATAGAGAAGCAAGATATATGAATTTTGTTTTCAGTGCAGGTTATAATATTGATTTTGTAAATTCTTTGAAATTTATCTATGAACATCAGCATGTTAAAATTTCGTTGACTGACAGGCAATTTTATAGTCAGATATATCACCTGGAATATTCCAGATCACCATATTTTACATTGTCGCTAATTGCCGAAAAAACAACGGAACAATATTCTGAAAGGAAACTATGGACAGGAATTCAGGGAGATATTGTATTTGGCAGATATGATATATCAATTTTTGGTGGAACACGTCGAGGAGGAAAGATGTGTGCCGGTGGAGTATGTGTATATAAACCGGAATTCGAGGGATTGGAAGCAATAATACAAATTAGATTATAAAAAAATATTGACAGGATTAACATGATAAACAGGATGAAAAAGAATGGTATTTTTCCAGTAAATCCTGTTAATCCAGTTTAATAAAAATTAGGAGTAGAAATGAAACAATTATTAGTTATTTTTATAATTCTTTTGAATATGTCTTTGATAATGGCTAAAAATGTAGAGTTGAAATTATCTGCATTATCACCGACAAATATACAAAGATCGAATAAAAAAGTTATTAGCAAAGATTTTTTGATAGAAGAAGATTTTGCCAGTTGTAATTCAGGTGTTTTTCCGGATGGTTGGAGTGTTACAGGAACAAACGAAAGTTATTGGGTGGCAGCAAATAGTAATTATGCTACTTTTATTGATGGGCATCAGGGGGAAGTACAATATTGGCCTGCTGCAGGAAGTATATTAGATACAGCACGATTAATAACTCCTGTGATAAATACTTTAGGATATTCTGAAATCTTCTTTTCATTTAATTATGGCATTTTTTATAAAGCTGCATCGGTAAATGATGATTCTGTTGAAATTGGATTAGCATATAAAACTGATAATTCCGAATGGACTCCAATATGGACAAGGAAACATATTTCAGATGTATCACAGGATAATCAGGGAAGTGTATATAATATTTTTGACAATGGTGTTTTGCCAGATGTAGCAAGTGTACAGTTCGCTTTTTATTTCATAGGAAATACTAAAGATTTGGTTGTATGGGTTGTTGATGACTTTATTGTAGAACCTGCTTCTCAATATGATATTGAATTGGTATCACAATCTGTTGATGGGCAATTTCATAAAGGAGAAACTATTATTCCTGAATTGAAATTAATAAATAAAGGATTTGAAATATCCAGTTTTTTAACTTCCTGCATCATTTCAAATAATGATATTGAGTTATATAATGAGGAAATTTCAACAACAAATTTGGAATTTCTAGAAACAAATACATTGATTTTTCCGGAAATTACTGTCCCTGAAAATGATAAAGCTTATAAAATTGAGTACATCAGTAATTTAAATGATGATGAAAACATTGAGAATGACACACTCATTGCATGGTTTGATTCAAATACAGGAGAAAGACAAAATGTGATTTGGGAAGAGTTTACTGGTACATGGTGTGGATGGTGTAAATATATCAATCCTGCTATAAGTAGTTTTTGCAGTACTAATCCAAGAATACTTCCAATTTTTAATCACATTGGTGATATTTATGAAATTTCGGCCGGAACAATCAGATCAAATTATTATGATGTAGGAGGATATCCAACCTGTGTAGTTGATGGAGAAACTGCGGCTTCTTTTCGTGGAACTGCAACAACATTAAGTAATGAATTTACGACAAATACATTAAATAATCTGAATATTGGATCTCCATTTTCTATAAATGCTAATATAGATATGAATGCAGGCGGTTTTTCCGGTGATGTTACTATTAGCATGATTGGAGGAGTGGCATACCCTGGTAATGTGAAATTAAGAGTAGTTGCAACAGAAAATATTCAATTTAATGATGGTGGCGAAAATGGAAGATTACAATATAGTGAGCAGGTTCTCCGAGAATATTATCCAAATGTAAATGGAACTGAAATTAATCTCACAAAAGGTGAATCAGAAACTTATACAATTGAAGGTAATTATTCTGATTTATGGAATAAGCAAAAAATTGTAATTTATGCTTATATTCAAAATGATAATAATAATCGAATTCTTCAGGCTGTAAACCTTGGTCAAAGTACAGGGATTGATAATAAAGAAGAAATATTTATAAGCGAATATAAATTAGATCAGAACTATCCAAATCCTTTTAATCCAACAACTACAATTTCTTTTAATATTAATAAAGCCAGTAATGTTAAATTGACTGTCTATAATACTATGGGAAAAGAAGTGAGATCACTTGTTAACACAAATAAAAATGTTGGCAAATATAATGTAGTTTGGAATGGGAAAAATAATAGTGGCGTAAATGTACCTACTGGAATTTACTTCTATAAATTACAATCAAACAATAAAACATTAGTTAAGAAAATGATGCTTATGAAATAGTATTATGTTTCCTTATTTGGCTCCTCTTCATTGTAAAATGGAGGGGGGTGGGAGTTTTTTTGATTTACGATTGATGATTAACGATTTGGGATTTTTGATGGAACTTGGTTGTCTTGTCATAACACATCTTAAATCAAAAATCAACAATCCTTGTTCGTAG
>JAOZSG010000257.1 GCA_029939785.1 Fidelibacterota bacterium
TCTGCGGATCTTTGCGTCCTCTGCGTTCTTTGCGTTAAAATTTTTACTTTTTACGGAGTTGTCATAATTGCTAATTATTAATTGATTTCAGCTAAAACGTACCGACTCTATTTGTAATATGTCAGTCAATAAAAAAAATTCATTAATTTAGTTACGATACGATTCTATCAAATCTAAACAGAAACGTAAGTATCCAATTGTTCAGCTATCTTTCTGATAATCAATGTACGTTCTCTATGTGGCATAAAAGCACTTTTAAAACTATTTATAATAATTTCCTTAATATCCATAATATTCAGATTAAAATGATCAATTGCCAGCATATATTCATCTGTTAATGTAGTATTAGAAATGAGTGTATTATCTGTGTTTAATGTTACTCGTAATCCAAAATCATAATAAAATTTGAATGGATGATTTTCAATTTTATCAACACTTCCTGTATGAATATTACTTGTCATACACATTTCTAAAGGGATTCGATGATCATTAACAAAATTCAACAAATCACCATCCTGCTTTAGGTTTACACCATGACCGATACGATTTGCTCCACAGTAATGAATTGCCTGGTGAACAGATTCCGAACCATAGTCTTCACCTGCATGGATAGTTGTATTAATATTATTATTACGAATAAGATAAAAAGCCTCTTTATGATGTTTTGCCGGAAAATTATCTTCTGCTCCTGCAAGATCAAAACCAACTACACCCTTATTTTTATAAGCGACTGCCAATTCAGCAAGTATATAAGAAACCTTAGGCGATATAGATCTGATACCACAAACAATCACACCTGATTTCACACCAAAATCTCTTTCACCTCTTCTTAGTCCTCTTAATACTGCATCTACAGATTCCATAGATGACATACCTCTGTTTGTATGCAAAATCGGTGAATATCGAACTTCAATATAAATAATCCCGTCTTTATGAGCATCTTCAATTAATTCATAAGATACTCTTTCCAGAGATTCCGGAGTTTGAAGTACTGATAATGTTACATCAAACATATTAATATATTTTTCCAATGTAATCGTATCATCCATTACAGACACAAATTTTTTCAATTTTTTTGGTTCTTTTGAAGGAAGTTTGATATTATCTTTTTCAGCAAGTTCCAAAATTGTTTCTAGTCGTATTGAACCATCAAGATGGCAATGCAAATCAGTCTTAGGAAGACTTTTAATAAATTCTCTTGTTAATTTTACTTTTTCATTCATAATTTACTCCCAATCTATAAAATTTTCTCTTTTTAATGTGGCTAAAAATAATCCAAGCCTCTCATAAATAGGCTTGGTTTTTTCTCCCAGTTCTTTTTCAACAATTTCACCTATTTCAAAAGCGTTTCTTTTCCCATCAATATTATTCCATACTGCTGTTCCAAGTTCATCAAGATGGATAAAATAATAAGGATGTTTCATATTAGGTAATATGTATTTCACAAAAAATGAGTTCTTGAACTTAGGTTTAAAAATAGTAATTGCACCGCTATCTTCTTCCTGATATTTCACATTATGAAAAGGAATAACATCTTTCATGTTGATTCCGGATTTATTGCTTTTATTTTTCTTAGTCATATTCAATTCATTTTTTTTAATTCAAAGATATCTCTATTTAGTAATCAATGAATATATAAAAATAATTGATGATTAACTAATAATCAAGACTATACTGTTACTTTATAAACAATACTGCCTTACAATGACTTATAAAATAATGTAAATTATTATACAAAACATAGTTTTAGAACTCCGGATCTGGCATAAACAATTTCTTAATTTAGGACAGATTTACGGAATTCACTTATTGAATAATAAAGTAACCTGATTATTTCAAAAATCCATTAATCGCTTTTGCACATCTCTCCATCTCATAACCAATTCCCAGATGTCCTCTGTTATTATTCAGAATCAATGTCTCACAATTCAGATATTTTGAAAATTCCAATGCTGATTTAGGATTTACAACATGGTCTGTTTCATTTACAATAATTAATAATGGTATATTTAGATTTTTTGCTACTTCCTGAAAAGAACTATTATAATTTCTGGTAATATCATGAGTTCGCATTGCCAGTAATTGACTTTTTCTGTTATCAATCGTAAAAATTGTTGGTGAATTATTTTCAAATTTCTTTAGATATTCAGAAAATTCATTCCTGTCAATATTTTCTGCAATATATTCAGGTGTCATTGCAGTGAGGGAATTGAACATATCGTATATTTTACGAATATCATTCTCAGGAACATCTTTCTGCTGGCAAGTTTCTATCATTTCAATTCTAAACTCAATATTAAGCAAATCAGCAGATGTTAGTCTGGGAGAACAAACATAGGTTATTGCTTTATCAAAAAAATCAGGATAAGAAATAAGCCATTCAAAAACCTGAAAACTTCCCATTGAACCACCGATTGCACCATAGCAATGTAATATGTCTAATTTTTTTAATAATTCGTGTTGAGTTTCAACTAAATCATGAATTGTAAAAATCGGAAATTCATCTTTTTTATAATTGGAAGGAGAACTTGATACTCCATTCCCTAAAGCATCGATGACAATAACATAAAAGCCTTTTCCATCCAACAATTTATTTGGAGCAATTAACCCTCCAACATGCTCTGACGTACCTCCAAACCAGGTCGGCCAGATTATCACATTTGATTTTTCAGAATTAATTTTACCAAATGTACGATATCCTATTTTACAATCTTCAATTATCTGTCCATTTTCCAATTGAAAATCACCTAAATCCATAAATTTTTGTTCGGATTTTTCAGTACCAAAACTAAAAATAAATACAGCAGTTAATAATATAATGAGTTTTCTCATTTCAGTCTCTCCAATTTTTAAGCAGACTAGACTTCATAAGGAGAATGCCGAATGGAGTTTAGAATGCGATGATATACACACTATCTAAAAATTTCACCACAGATTACACAGATTATCACATATTTTTAATATTTTTTAATCTGTATTAATTTCAAAAATCCGTGTGTGAATATCTTTTTTCATATAACTTTTACACTATCTATTTAATGATTTACAATCTCCTGTTAGATATACAATTGTGGCTCCCCATCCACCTCGCAAATTCTCCGGTGTTTTATAAGATAATACTCTTGTATCTTTATCAAGTGCAGAATGAACTGTCCGCCTTAAGGATCCGGTTCCTTTTCCATGAATTATTCTTATTTCATTCATATTTTGTTTTAAAGAAACAGTAATAAATTCATTTATAAGAGATTTGGTATCAGCCGGTTTAAATGTATGAAGATCAAGAACTCCTTCAATAGGAAGTTCGATCTCCTGACTATAATTAATATTCTCAAAGGCTTTATTTGCCTGTTTAATAAATTTCTCTATTAAAGTAATATCCTTATATCCATTTTTATCTTCTACACCAGTATGAACATCGACTCCTGCAGGTTGCACTATTTGGATTGCTTCATAAACATTGTCAGGATTCAATCCGCCAGCAAGAATTACAGGTTTTGGAGATAACTCTACAATTTCCTTGCTAATCTGCCAATCATGCACCTTGCCAGTTGCACCGGATGCCCCTGTTTCAGTGTCAAAAGTATCAGTAATAAAATAATCTACAAATGGATAACTGTAATGCAGAATATTTTCAATTTCACCAGTAGATTTTTCACCAATTACAAGGCTTTTTATAATCTGAATATCTGGTCTGATTTTTTTTATTTTTTCTAATTGTTTTAAGGAAATATCACCATGAAGCTGAACAATCTTCACATTTAGATAATCACAGAATTTAATAATCTCATCAGCAATATCCAGATACGTAATCAAAACCGACTTCTTACCGGAATCAGTTTTTCTGATTATGTCTTTTGCATCAATTTCAGTTATATCTTCTTTATTAACAGGAAGTCTCAGAGGATAACCAATTAAATCAATACCATTATTGAGAAGTATTTCAACTTCTTTCTGATTTTTTATACCTGCAATTTGTATTATTTTTTTATGCATTTACGAATATGACTATTTTAATATCTGTGTAATGTCAAACTGGTAATTCAAAATTAACAATAAAATACATATAGAAGTTTTTAATCCAGGATATCAAGTTTACTTAGGATAGCTTTTGTTATCTCAAGTCGTGGAGCCATCACTTCTTCAAAGGTTTTGCCCTCAATATTCATAGCAAAATAGAAAACATTTTCCTGCTTTTCAACATACCCAACAAGCCAACCAATACTTTTACCTTTTGTCGAACCAGCTCCAGTTTTGTAACTTAAAACGTAGCTTCCTTTTGACTCCTGAATCAAAATCGATTTGACTGATTCAATAGAACGTTGAGATACAGATAACTTTGCATTATAAAATTTACGTAAAAATTCTACCTGCTCCATAGCTGATATTTTTAAACTTCCACTCAGCCAGAAATTGTCAATTCCAGAAGATATATCAGTATTACCATACGCAAATTCAGTTACGTAATATTGCATTCTTTCACTACCAATTTGATTGGCAATATTCCTATAAAATGGGACAACAGAGTATTTTATCGCTGTTTTTAAGTTATGTTTACCTATCCAGGTTTTGGGCCACCAATCTTCCTTCTCATACTTAAGTGTATCCCAAACTACAATTTGGTTAACATCTGAAACAATTCCAGTTTCAAGTGCTATGATTGAGTTAGGTATTTTAAAAGTTGAACAAGGAGAAAATCGAGTTCTTGCTCTAATTTTATTTACTATAGTATATTTATCTGAATTTTGATTATAAATGACAATTGTTCCGTCAAAATCATTAAAATATTGACTCAAATCAGAATGATTACATGATATACAAAAAATCGCCAAAAGTACTATAACTATTTTTCGCATTTTATACCCTTTTGATAAACCAATTCTTGATTTTTTACTCAATATTTTTTTTCAATAAACTCCTGAAAAAAATGAGGCCAGTTTCTCCCAGGAAATGTAGAAAAAGTCATCTTTTCTTTTGTAGTTGGATGAGTCAAAGTTATGGAAAGTGCATGTAATCCAATTGTCTTCCAGGGAAACTTTTCTTTTGAACCATATAAAAAATCGCCAAGAATAGGATTTCCACGTGATGCGAATTGAACACGGATCTGATGATGTCGTCCTGTTTTCT
>JAOZSG010000258.1 GCA_029939785.1 Fidelibacterota bacterium
AAGGATGACCAACATGGAGTCCTGCTCCCGATGGGTAAGGAAACATATCAAGTACATAATATTTAGGTTTATCTGAATTTTCTTCAGCCTTAAACGTTTTTTTGTCGTCCCAATGTTTTTGCCATTTTTTTTCTACTTCATTAAAAGGATACATTTTAATCTTTCATATTTATAGTTCATATTAATTTTAAAATAAAACAAGGTGAAGTCTATAATTATCAGAGATAAAATACAAGTAAAAATTTTATTTAAGATTGTAATATAGAAAATGAAAAATTGTTGATTTGATATTCAAATAATATTAAATTAAATCAAATTATTTATTAATTAATAAATTATACTAAATAGATTATTTTTCTAATTAATAACAAAAAAGGATAATTATGCCATATAATCAATTAGACAGAACACAACTTAATATTAAACCATTGTCCCAAAGAAAAAATAAAGTAAATATAGAATCTGATCATATTCCTATTACTGAACAACCTAAGAATAATTCTGAACGTTTCAGAACACTTGTAGATCAAACAGTTCAGAAAATTATAAACGCACGCAAAAATGATTTACCTGTAATGCTCACCTTTGGAGCTCATACTATAAAAAATGGTATGGGTCCTGTAATTATCAAATTAATGGAAGATGGCTGGCTAACACATTTGGCAACAAATGGGGCAGGGATCATACATGACTGGGAATTCGCTTTTCAAGGAAAAAGCAGTGAAGATGTTGAAGCATATGTAAATGAAGGGCAATTTGGAATTTGGGAAGAAACAGGCAAGTATATAAACCTGGCAATTTTAATTGGTGCTTATGAAGGCATGGGATATGGAGAATCAGTTGGCAGCATGATTCAGAATGAAGGAGTTAAAATACCTACCATAGAAGAACTACAATCTGTTATTCTGGATTATAAAAATGATAATATGGAAAAAGCATCTGCTGCACTGGATATTTTACATTATATTCAAAAATTAGATATTGAAACCGGCTGGCTGCAAATATCTTTTCCTTATAAAAACTATTGTGTACAATCAAATGCATTTCGTTTAGGAATCCCATTCACAGGTCATCCCATGATCGGACATGATATCATTTATACTCATCCTATGAATCATGGAGCTGCATTAGGTCGCGTTGCTTTAAGAGATTTTTTATCATTTGCTAATTCTGTTTCAGAATTAGATGGTGGGGTATATATGTCTGTAGGATCAGCTGTTATGTCACCTATGATATTTGAAAAATCTTTGTCAATGTCACAAAATTTATCTATTCAAAATAATAAGCACATTGATGATCACTATATGATTATCGTAGATTTAGCCAAATCAGACTGGGATTGGCAAAAAAATGGTGAACCACCTGTTACTGACCCTGCATATTATTTAAGATATTTAAAGACTTTCAATCGTATGGGTGGTGAAATGCAATATTTATCTGCTGATAATCGTGATTTTTTATTGGCTATTTATCATAGTTTATCAAAAATTGAATAAAAATAATCATTAAAATAACAATCTTAATCTGACAGTATGTTCAATGTTCTCTAACATTCCGATTACATTTTTATCATACTCATTTTTAATATCTGTAATTACATAACCAATTTCTTGGTTTGTTTTCAAATATTGACCTTCAATATTGATTTTATGTCTGGCAAGAATATTATTTAATTTTGCCATAATACCTGGTACATTTTCATGAATATGTACTAATCTGTGACCATTAATTATCAAAGGTAATTGAAGATTTGGAAAATTCACACTACTTACTGTGCTTCCTCTTTTTATAAAATCATAAATTTTCGCAGGTACAAATTCAGCAATACTCTGCTGAGCTTCTTCAGTACTTCCTGCTATATGAGGAGTAAGAATTGTATTTGGTAATTCCTGTAAAACAGTTGAATACTCTGTTTTTTTTGAAACTGGTTCAGAAGGATAAACATCAACAGATACACCTCCAAGTTTACCTGATTTGACATTTTCGGCAAGGCTATTAATATCTACAATAGAGCCACGACTAAGATTAATAAAAATTGCTCCATCTTTCATTATATCAAATTCACGTTGAGAAATTAAATTGGTGTTTTCCGGTCTGCCATCAACATGTACAGTAACAACATCTGCAAGTTCCAAAACTTCTTCCATAGAAGAGCAATTTTCTGCATTTCCTAAAGGCAGTTTATCGTCAATATCATAAAAATAAACTTTCATACCCAACAATTCAGCAAGCACTGATAATTGTGATCCAATATTTCCATAACCAATAATTCCAAGTTTTTTACCACGAACCTCAAAACTTCTTGATGCTGACTTTTCCCACATACCGTGATGAAGTTTACTACTTTTATCAAAAGTCCCACGCATAAGTGAAATAATATTTCCAATAGCAAGTTCTACAACACTTCTGGTATTACTAAAAGGTGCATTAAAAATTACTATACCTTTACTATTACATTTTTTTATATTGATCTGATTTGTTCCAATACAAAAAGCACCAATAGCGAGAAGGTTTTCTGCATTTTCCAGAACTTTACTTGTTATTTTAGTTTTTGAACGAATTCCAAGAACATGAACATCTTTAATTTTTTTGGATAAAACATTTTCATCCAAACTTCCACTTAATGATTCAACTTCATATCCATTTCTTTTAAAAAATTCTTCAGATTTTGGATGTATATTTTCCAGTAATAAAACTTTCATTAGAGACCTTTCAAAATTTTGTAGGCAGGTTATATTGTTTTGATAAAATGATCAGAAATTTCTGTAAAAACTATACAAAAAAGTGTGACAAGAATGGCAGCAATAATAACTCCCACAAAATTTGCTATGTAGAATTTTTTCTTACTTAGACCAATTAAAAAAGCTGCTAAAGCACCCGTATATACTCCAGAACCGGGTAACGGAATTCCAATAAAAACCGCTATCGCCCATTCACCATATTTTTCTACACCTTTATGAATTTTTTTCTGAGTTTTGTTTACATACATTGACCAGTATTTATCAATAAACTTAATTTTTGATATCATTTTCATAATCCATTCTAATAAATGAAAAACTAAAATTCCAAGAATTACATTTGATATCAAAGCTATAATAAAAACATGAACCCAATTCATACCAAGTTTAAAAATACCATAAGGTATTGACGCTCTAAGTTCTAAAGTTGGTACAAAAGTCCAGAATATTATTTGTAATGTTTCCCACATTATTTTTTATCTCCACTATTAAATTTCCAAAAAAAACTACGCAAAAATAATACTATAAATCTTAAAGTATCAAGATAATTATTTATTGAACTATGAGATTTATTATAAATTGTAGGTATTGGTACTTCCGAAAAGGTAAATCCTCTATCACACATTTTTATTATAAATTCACTTTCAAACTGAAAACCATGATATCTAAAATTGATAGATTTCATTTTTTCCAAATTTATCAATCTAAATCCACATTGAGAATCATGAATTCTTTTCCCTATTCGTAAAGATATAAAAAATGAAGTAATTACATTGGAAAGAATTCGATGAAAAGGCATTTTTGCAAGAGAAAAATCCCTTCGACCAATTATAAAATCCTCATTATTAATTTCATGTCTTTTCAAAAATTTTGGTAAAAATTCGGGATCATGCTGAAGATCTGCATCAATAAATATTGCATATTTAAAATTATTTAGAATTGCATTATTCATTCCGGTTAAAATTGCTCTTCCTTTACCTAAATTATTTTTATGATTAATTAATATTATATTATCCTCATTTAATAAGCATGTACTTGTTTTATCTTTAGATCCATCATTAATGATATATATTGTTAGATCAGGAACGATAGTCCGAATTTTTTCAACCAATATTGGAAGATATTTTTCAGATTGATATGCAGGAACAATTATACAATATTCATTTTTATTGAACAAACAGACACCTTTACAATTTTTTTTAGGTGAAAAATTATCATAGTTTTAAAATTATTCCTACCTATTTATTGATCTTTATAAAAAAGGTTTTATTATCATTCTTTTGTTTTTCAAAGAGTTAAAACAAAGTAATATTAGTCTGAAAATATATTTTATTTTTTTAAAATAAATATTTGCATACTTTAAAAAATCCTCCTATATTTACGCCGTTCTTTAAGACATTGATTTTGCGAGAGTAGCTCAGCGGTAGAGCCCCACGTTGCCAACGTGGTTGTCGAGAGTTCGATCCTCTTCTCTCGCTCGACTTTAAAAGATAGGTTTTTGCCTATCTTTTTTTGTTTCCAACCTGAATAATTTCTATCTTGTATATTTAAACCATTTTCCTTACTTTATTCATTATTTTTTAGGTACAATTTAATACAAAAATAGGGAAATTATTATGCAACACGTTCAAGATTTTCTCAAATTTATGGCCGATTTGATTTGGGCTACACCTGCCTTTTTTCCAATGATGATAGTTATTTTGCTAACTGCCGGATTTATAATGACAATCAAAACCAGAGCAATACAAATCCGACAATTTTTACATGGTTGGAAAGTTATGTTTGGAATGTATGATAATCCTGAAGATGAAGGCGAAATTTCATCTTTTCAGGCAATATCGGCAGCACTTTCAGCAACTGTAGGAATCGGAAATATTGCCGGAGTTGCAACTGCAATTCACTATGGTGGACCCGGAGCATTATTCTGGATGTGGATTACTGCTATTTTAGGAATGTCCTTAAAATTTGCTGAAATTACTCTCGCAATTAAATTTAGAACAATAAATAAAGATAAAGAAGTTGCAGGCGGACCAATGTATTACATCGAAAAAGGAATGGGACCAAAATGGAAATGGATGGCTATGGTTTTTGCTGCTGCTGTTATGCTTTCTGCTTTGGCAACAGGTAATACAATCCAATCATTCACTGTTGCAGATCAATTCCGTTCTGCTTTTCTTATACCAACCTGGTTAACAGGTGCAATTACAGCCAGTATTGTTGGAATTGTTGTAATTGGTGGAATTAAGAGAATTGGAAAAGTTGCTTCTATTCTGGCTCCGGGAATGTGCTTGCTTTATATCATTGGTGGTTTAACTATTTTAATCCTTAATTTTTCCAATCTTCCATCAACTTTTGCT
>JAOZSG010000259.1 GCA_029939785.1 Fidelibacterota bacterium
CATTTTCTAAAGGTGTAAATGAAAATTTTGATATATCAGAATAATAAGTATTGGACGAAACTTCCATCCCATTATATTCCAAATTACCTGCTGTCTCAACTGTGACAATTTTTATACCGTCAAAAGCATCTCCTTCAATATCATGATATTGAATATCATTTTTATGAAATATATATTTAGTATCTTCATATATTGACAAACCTGAACTTTTTCCTGTTGGTGGATCATTAACAGGATTCACAATAATATTAAATTCATCGTGTATTGTCTGTCCATTTGAAGTTCCATTGATAGTGATTGATGCTTCACCGTTTTGATTTGTCAAATAATCAAGAACCAAAATATTACCATTAATTGAAGCATTTACCAAACTAGGATTAGTATTTGATTGAATTGATTTTGTTATTTCTGAATCATCATCGTCGGGATCTGTGAAGATGTTTGATATATCTATTTGAGTATTTGCGGCATCTTCATTTATGTCAATATCTGATATCAGATTGACCAATATTGGAGGATCATTAATTTCTGATACATTTATTGTCATTACATATATTGAAGTACTAAATGCTCCATCACTATCTATTACTTTAAAAGTAAAATTTGTATAAGGATTTCCATTTTCATTTAATCCGGGTGTAAAAACTAACTTTGTAACATCACGATAATCAGAATTTTCAGTAACAATTTGGCTATTGTATTTTAAGTCGCCTTTTGTTACTCCTGAAATTATTTTTATTCCATTGAATATTCCTTCAATATCATTAAATAGAAAATCATTTTGCTGGAATGTATAGGTAACATCTTCCTCGGTAGTTATTTCATTGTCTCCACCGGTTGGAGGATCATTGATTTCATTTACAATAATATTAAATTCATCATTAATACTCTGTCCATTGGATGTTCCACGAACTGATATTGTTGCTGTCCCATTTTGATTTTTAAGGTATACAATAGTTAAAGTATTTCCTGTTATTGAAGCAATTATTAATTCAGAATTACTGTTTGATTGAATTGATTTTGTAATAGCAGTATCATCATTATCTGAATCTGTAAATACATTGGATAAATCGATTATTGTATTATCTGAATCTTCGTTGACATTTATATCTAATATTGGATTGGCAATTATTGGTGGATTATTCGGACCTATTACATTAATTGTCATTGTATATGTTGAAGTACTAAGTCCTCCGGCACTATCAATCAACTTAAAAGTAAAGGTCGCAAAGGCATTTCCATATTCATTATTTCCAGGAGTAAAAACTAGTTTGGCTACATCATTGCAATCCATATTTAGTGATACGTCAAATCCATTATATTTTAAAATACCACTTGTTTCAACTGATGAAATTTTAATTCCATTAAATGTTTCTCCATCTACATTATTAAATGTGAAATTATTTTCCTGAAATGTATAAGATGTATTCCAATTCATCGTTATTTCTTCATTACTTCCAACTGATGGATCATCGATAGGATTCACTGTAATACGAAATTCATCATCAACAGTCTGACCATTAGATGTTCCTCTAACTGTAATTGTAGCAGTTCCATTTTGATTTTCAAAATAATCCAGAGTTAAAGTGTTATTACTAATTGTAGCAGTGACTAAAGAGGAGTTGCTGTTTGATTGAATTGATTTCACTATAGCAGAATCATCATTATCAGGATCAGTAAAGACATTTGTTAAATTTATTTGTGTATTAGTAAAATCTTCATCTACATTAATATTTGATATGGAATTTAATATTATTGGTGGTTGATCAATCATTTCTGTTACGGTTATCTCAAATTCATCATCAACAGTCTGACCATTGGATGTTCCTCTAACTGTAATTGTAGCATTTCCATTTTGGTTTTCAAGATAATCAAGAGTTAATGTATTGCCATTTATTGTAGCAGTAACCAGAGATGTGTTACTGTTTGATTGAATTGATTTAATAATTGCAGAATCATTATTGTCGATGTCAGTAAAAACATTAGTTAAATCAATTGTAGAATTATTGGCGTCTTCATTTACTTCTACATCTAAAATTGGATTGGAAACTGTTGGTGGATCATTCACTTCTGATACATTTATTGTCATTGTATAAGTTGAAGTACTGTATGCTCCAATTTCATCTTTTACTTTGAATGTAAAAGTTGAGTAAGAGATACCATTTTCATTTGCTGTTGGAGTAAATATTAATTTTGTCACATCTGAATAATCTGTGTCTGATAAAACATCCTGTCCATTATATTCCAGGTCACCGGCAGTTTCTACTGATACAATTTTTATTCCGGTAAAAGCATCGCCATCAGTATCATTATATGTAAAATCATTAGATTGAAATGTGTAAGGGATATCTTCGTTGGTTGTGACTTCATCGTCAGCACCGGTTGGACTGAAATTTGATGAACTGCTACCATTCCATCCACCAAGTCTTGCCCAGAGCCACCATGCACCATAAGCTTTCTGATTTGCGTTTAATGCCTGGCTATGAGCAGAACTGCATGAATACCAATCAACTCCTTCTGTATGACTATTTTGCCATTCTGTTGCCCAGTTCCCTAATTTTGTTTTATCAGAAGTGTAAGTATCGTAATAATCACAATTATCCTGAACAAATTCATAATAATTGCCATCGGGATCATGTCTGTCAAAGTCTGCAAAATCGAAGAGTACTTTGTTATTATTCTGACAATAAGATCTTATTGAATCATTTGCAGCTTTATTTGCTACATCATCATTTATATCTACATGACCAGTCATATATACAAAAGTAATACCTGGATATTCATTTTCTAATTGAGTCATTGGTTCAAGATACTCATCCCAAAGATGACCAGATTTGTATTTGCTGTCAACCTGACCACACCATGACCAGATAATCACATTTACATCTGAATTAGCGGCATCATTAAGATAAGTTCTTGTATTATTAACCCAATTTGGATAATAACCTGCATCTCCACCCATTGCATAATCATGAAGATCGAGTGCTCCGTTTGTACCGCCATTATTCCATTGAAAAATATTTTCCGGTAAGTTTAGCCCTTTTCCACCATTATTAGCAAAAGTCACAAGACCATTCATCCCCGTAGTTATCTGACTTCCATGGGATGTATGTCCATAAGCGATATGAAGATTTTGTTTTGCATCATTAATTGCAGATTCAGGAATTTGCGTGATATCCACACAACTATGATCAATTATTATTGATTCTTGTGGATATAAAATACCAAAATATAAAAATAACAAAAAAATTGATAATTTTTTCATGAAGTAATTCCTTAAACAGTCTATATTTATATGATTAGTGTGTTTAGCCTATTTTATCATAATACATTTTCTTTGCGAAATATAATCATTTGTTTTCAAAATGTAAAGATAAATTCCTGAACTATAGGAAGAAGCATTCCAATTGACTGTATGAAGTCCGGGTTCCATATTTCCATTTATTAATGTTTCAATAAGGATACCATTAATGTCATATATTGATATATTGATTAGTGATTTTTTTGGTGTTTCAAACTGAATATTTGTTGTTGGATTAAATGGGTTAGGATAATTCTGGTATAATTTATATTCTTTTACTATCTGATCGTCATCATCAATAGCAACATGTTGTTGGCGGATGATTAATTGGTGTTTATTTTTACAAAAAGTTGTATCAGAACCATTAAAGGCTATTATATACCATTCTCCTTTGATTTCAGTTGTTTGCTCATTGATATTAATTTTTCCCATAACAGCATTGAGTGTGTCATATTGTACAGAAAAAGAATTTTCACTGATGTTATCTATAAATAATATTTCTATGTCTTCATATTTATAACAGAACATATATTTAATATTATTGCTATCCGGATCAGCAGAATGTTCCCATTCAAATTCAATTATCTGATCTGATTCAAAATCTGTGATATCTATCACTGTGTCATCAATTGGGTATAATAAACTAAAATCTAGTGGTTTATCTTTGACAGGATTAACAGTTACTAAGAATTCTTCATCAACTGATTGTCCTTCTGAAGTTGCTCGGATTACTATTAAGCTAGTTCCATTTTGATTTTCCTGTAAGTTTAGAATGAGTATATTATTTATTATTTCTGATACAAGAAGTTTATCATTACTATTACTATATACAATTTTTTGTATTTTATCATCATCATTATCAGGATCTGTGAAAATATTACTTAATTCAATATGAATATTTTCGGCATCCTCATTTACAATTGTATCATTGATAGAATGGAGTACAATGGGGCTGTCATCAATATTGTTCAAAACATTAATTGTCATCAAATATGTCGAATCGCTTTTTACACCAAAATTATCTATTACTTTGAATTTAAAGTCGGTGTAGGGACTTCCTGTTTCATTATTTGTAGGAGTAAAAACAAGATTGGTGATATCAGAATATTCGGTGTTTGCAGAAACATCAATTCCATTATATTTTAATTCACCATCTGTTATTATCGAAATTAATTTTATTCCACCAAAATCATCTCCATCAATATCAGAAAAAGGGAAATCATTAGTCTGAAAAGTATATGTATCATCTTCATTTATTACAATTAGAGTGTCACTACTGACTGGAGCATCATTTACAGGATTAACAGTAATTTCTAATTCATTATCAACTGTTTGATTATTGGAAGTTCCTCTTATCAGGATTACAGCAGTACCATATTGATTCTCATGATATTTTAAAACAAGAGTTTCTGAGTATATTGTAGCAGTTACAAGTGAAGGATTATTGTTTTGAACTGTTTTTGTGATTTCAGAATCGGGATTATCAGAATCTGTAAAAACATTGGTTAAATCTATTTCTGTGTTTGAAGCATCTTCATTAACAAAGATATCTTCTATAGCATTAGCAACTACTGGTGGATCATCTGATTCTCTTACATTTATTGTCATATTGTAAGAGGATTGACTAAATGCTCCTTTATCGTCTTTTACCATATATTTAAAATAAGTATAAGGAGTTCCAGTTTCATTTTCTAAAGGTGTAAATGAAAATTTTGATATATCAGAATAATAAGTATTGGA
>JAOZSG010000260.1 GCA_029939785.1 Fidelibacterota bacterium
ATGAATCAGCACCAATACGCCTTGCCCTGCAGGAAGCAGGAATAGGAATGGAAGTAGGTGCGGGAAACGACCAATATAAGCAAAATGTATTTAATATTCAGGTTCAAAATGCAAATCCGGATGATGCAGAAAAATTTTATAAAATTATAATGAACACATTAAAAGATGTTGCAGAAAAAGGTATTGATAAAGATGCAATTGAAGGTACCTTAAATAGAAGAGAATTTCATCTTCGTGAAGGTGATGATGCTCAAAAAGGTATGACAAATATTTTTAACGGAATTCAGGCGTGGTTTTATTCTGAAGATCCTTTTTTAGGACTTGAATACGAAAAAACTCTAAAAGAAGTAAAAAAATCAATGACCACTGATTTACTAGAGTCAATTATCAAAGAGCAAATAATCCCAAATCCACATTCATTATTGCTTGTTATGGAACCTAAACCCGGTTTGGAAAAAGAAATTACAGTAAAAAGTGAGACAGAATGTATTGAATTTAAAAAATCACTGTCTAATAATGATATTGAAGAATTAGTGAAAGAAAATCTGGAATTAGTTGAGTATCAGAAAGAAGAAGATACGCCGGAAGCATTGGCAACAATTCCATTATTGGATATTAGTGATATAAATCCAAAAGCGGAATGGTATCCTATCAATGTAGATAAAGTTAAAAAAACTCAACTGTTACATTATGATACTTTTACTAATAATGTAGTGTATGCAAAATTTTTATTTGATGCTAATGTCTGTTCAAAGGAAATGATTCCTTATTTGTCTCTTTTTACGGAATTTATCGGTGATTTAAATACTGATAATTATTCTTTTGGTGATTTGGATAATGCTTTGAATATTCACACAGGTGGATTTAATACATATTTAAACAATTACCTTGTAAAGCAAAATGATGATGATATGATTACAAAATTTACTGTCTCAATTAAAACAACTAATCAAAAAATGGACAAATTGTTTGAATTAACTGAAGAGATTGTGAATAAAACTGTGTATTCAGATAAAACCAGATTAAAATCATTATTAACCAGACATCAATCAAGACTTGATGCAAGTATCAAACAAAATGGTTTTGGTTATGCTAAGATGAGAGCAAACTCATATTACTCTAATCAGGGAGTCTTTAATGAACTTTCAAGTGGAATTGATTATTATTGGTTTATTACAGATCTTTTAGAAAATTTCGATGACAAATCTGATGAAATTATTTCGAATTTTGAAAAAATAGCATCTTTGTTATTCACCCGAAATAATATTATCGCAACAGTAACCTGTGAAAAAGCGGATTTAGCAGAGTTTAAAAGCGGCTTGAAAATATTTATAAAAACTTTGGAGAATGAGAAATCAAAATCAAAGAAATGGGAATTTGACTTTGAAACAAAAAACGAAGGATTACTGTCTGCCTCAAAAGTACAATATGCAATACAAGGTTGGAATTATAAAAAACTTGGTTATGAATGGAATGGAAGTATGAGAGTTCTCAACCAGGTTCTCTCCCGTGATTGGTTGTACAATCAGATTCGTGTAATTGGTGGTGCTTATGGTGGATTTTGTATGTTATCTCCTAATGGTTCACTTGCTTTTGGTTCATATCGTGATCCAAACTTGAAGGAAACTCTTGATACATATAAGAATACACCAAAATTTCTAGAAGAATTTAATGCTGATAAAGATGAAATGACACGATATATTATTGGCACAATATCCAATATGGATAGTCCTCTTACTCCTTCCCAAAAAGGTAATGTAGCAGTAAGAAGGTATTTTCAGAAAATTACACTGGAAGATGTTCAGAAAGACCGTGATGAAGTATTGGCAACAACTCCTAATGATATTCGTAATTACAAACAATTTATAACAGATATGTTAAATCAAAATGCATATTGTATATATGGAAATGAAGAAAAACTACAGACAGAAAAAGATTTATTTAAAAAACTTATTAAATTAACGAAATAAAATATTAATTATTATCATTAAAACAATATTTGGTTTAATATTTTCCTTGATAATACATAGTGTATTTTTCAGGTTGTTTCCTGATAATTATTGCTTAATCAAGATAAGGAGTTGATTGTGAAATTTTTCCAAAAAACAAAGAGTAAACTACTGAATTTAGTTATTATTTTAATTTTTATTTATCCAGTTTTTGCTGAAGAAAAAGCAAAAGAAGAAGATAAGAAAATCCCAGAACCAAAATTCAAAACATACGAAGAAATCATTCCGGATACAGCCATAACTAAGGTTGGTATTTTTACAACACATGAAAATGACAATAAATTATATTACGAAATTAGTACATCACAACTTGGAAAAGAATTCCTTTGGCTAACACAATTTTCAAAAATACAAACAGGTTTTGGGTATGGTGGAGTAGAAGTCAAAAGGCGAGTTGTACGTTGGGAATTACTACAGGATCAAATCCTTTTACGAGATGTAAAATATAAATTACGTGCAAATGACGGTACACCGGAAAAAATTGCAGTAGAAGCCTCAAGCGTGGAACAAATTATCAAAACATTTAAAGTACTAACATGGGGAAAGAATAAATCTCCGGTAATAGAAGTTACAGATTTATTCAAAAATGGTGTTCATGAATTCAGTCCAAAAAATGATTTGGGTGCAGTAGGTAGAGATAAAGACAGGAGTTTTATTACATCAGTAAAAAGTTTCAATAAAAATATTGAAATCAAGGTGTTGGCGACATATAACCTTAAACCTCCAAAACCTTTAGAAAAACAGCTGGATTTTGCAAGTGTTACTGTAGAACTTCATCATAGCATGATTGCTCTTCCGGAAAGATTAATGCAACCTCGTATTTTCGATCATCGTGTAGGTTATTTTGCAGGTACACATGAGGATTATAGTTCTGATAAACATCAGGTCGAAAAAATTACTTATATAAGAAGATGGCGTCTTGAAAAGAAAAACCCAGGTGCAAAAGTAAGCGAACCTGTAAAACCTATTGTTTATTATGTCGGACGTGGAATTCCAAAAAAATGGCAAAAATATGTCAAAGAAGGAATTGAAATGTGGCAACCGGTTTTTGAAAAAGCCGGATTTAAGAATGCAATAATGGGAAAAATTGCACCAACAAAAGAAGAAAATCCCGATTTTGATGCCGAAGATGTAAGATATTCTACAATAAGGTGGCTTCCATCAACTGTTGCAAATGCTTATGGACCTCATGTACAGGATCCAAGAACCGGAGAAATTCTGGAATCAGACATACGTATTTTTCATAATGTATTAAGTTTGCTTCGTGACTGGTATTTTGTGCAGGCTTCACCAAGTGATAAACGGGCACAGCAATTGCCAATGCCAGATGATTTAATCGGAGATGCATTGAGATATGTTGTTGCTCACGAAGTGGGACATACTCTTGGATTACGTCATAATTATATTGCAACTGCCAGTTATCCTGTGGAAAAGTATAGAGATGCCAAATTTACAAAAAAATATGGTACAGAAGCATCAATTATGGATTATGGAAGATTTAATTATATTTCTCAGCCAGGAGATAAGGCTAGACTAATTCCAATTATTGGACCTTATGATTATTTTGCTATTGAATGGGGTTATAAAGAATTTAAAAAAACAAATACACCTGAAGATGATATACCGATGTTAAATAAAATTGCCGAACGTCAATTGACTGATCCAATGGTACGTTTTGGTGGTGGTCGTGAGAATGGTGCGGTTGGTGCTGCTGATCCACGTGCCAGAGCAGAAGATCTGGGTGATGATCCAATCAAAGCAACAGAATATGGATTAAAAAACATAAAATATATTTCTGATTATATCGTAAAAGCCTGTGGTGAAAAAGATAAAGATTATAAACTATTAAATCATATGTATAATCAGTTGCTTTCACAAATGTTTAGAGAACTTGGGCAGGTTTCGGCATTAGTTGGTGGTATTGAGACTAATAATTTTGTTTATGGTCAGTCTGAAGACCTTTTTAAGCCTACTTCTATTACACAACAAAAAATGGCTATAGAATTTTTGTTTAAGAATGGATTTGTAACTCCCAAATATTTATTGAAAAAAGATATTATTTCAAGAATTGGTATGCATGGAATTACAAAAAATATTTCTGAGAGACAAAAGTTATTATTATATTCAATACTCAATAAAAACTGTGCTACTCGTATGCTGGATCTTGAGGCAACAGACTATGAAAATTACACTGTAGTTGCATTGGTAAAAGATTTGAAAAATGGCGTATTTGCTGAATTAAATAATAAATCAATAGAAATTGATGTTTTTAGGAGAAATTTACAACGTGCATATGTTGAAAGATTAATTTCATTTGTCACTGATAAATCTGCGGCAGGAAATGATTTACAATCAATTGCACGTGGAACTTTACTCGATCTTCTAAAAGAATTGAAAGAGCAAAGTAATGCTAATGTAAAAAATATGGAATATTATCATTATTTTGATTTAGTTGAAATTATTGATGCTGCTTTGGATATTTAGAATACTTTATATTTGGTCTGGCAGATTGATTTGAAAATTGGTTGTGTAAAAAAAGTTTAATAAAAAAACAACCACAAATGCACACTAATGAACACTAATATTTTTGTGAAATTTAATTCGTATGTATAGTGGTTTTAAAGGAGTAAGAAAAAGATTTTTTATAATGCCGGAATAATAAGTAAAATTAAACGATACAGGTGTTTTAATAATCCAATTAATCTCCTTGTTTTGTTTTTGTTATTGAACACTTCTTTATTTGCAAAAAAAAACTATTCTTTTTTTTCGAAAAATGACAATGGTTTTTTAATAGTTCAATTTGATTACAGCAGAGATTTAAGTAGTAATATAATGTCAAATGGAAATGGTTTTGCCTTTGATTTTGGATTAAATCCGGCATATTTTTTTAATAAATCTTTTGTTTTCGCACCTTATTGTGGGGTCAATGTTGCCTTTGGAACTGAATATGATAAAGGATTTGTGTCTGATTTTATCCAACATTATAAACTACCAGAAAACTATAGTTATTTAAATGAAAATGTAAGTTATT
>JAOZSG010000261.1 GCA_029939785.1 Fidelibacterota bacterium
TGGATGATTTTCAATTTGAATTCTCTCACTTTTTGAGAGTGTACTATTTTTATTTAATATTTCTTTATTTATTTTCGTCATTCCAATATCATGTAATAATGCAGTAAGAGCCAAGGCATTTTGTTTGTTTGAGTTATAGTTTAAACCAGTGCTTATTTTTATACATAGAGTTGCAACATTTATGGAATGTGAAATAAACCAGTTACTATCTCGTTTGTGATTCATGGTTTTTACCAATAAATGATTATTTACGCTGGCAAATTTGCAAAATGCCGGTATTATTTTTAATAATGGAACTGGATCTATTTGGACATTATTTATGAGATCATTATGAATTGTTTCCATCTTTTTTGTCAATCGATGATACATAATAACAGCATTTTTTTTGCTCTCAAAATTTATTTGTGTATCATTAATGGGAGGTGTTTGGTCTGGTTTATTAGTTTGAACTGTTTGATTAGTTTGTTCTGATTGATTAGTTTGGTCTGGTTGATTAGTTTGAACTGGTTGATTAGTTTGAACTGGTTGATTAGTTTGAACTGGTTGAGATTGATTTGGTTGTTGTAATGGTAGGGTAGCCTCTTGAAATAACCCTTGTTCTAAATTATCGGTAATTCTGGACAATTGACTAAAATTAACACTCTTTTTTTCTTTTTTACCCGAAGGTTTTTTATCATTTAATGAATTAATAGATTTGGTTACATCTGTCATTTTTGCCATCTCTTATCCTTCAGATTCGATAATACTTTTTATCAATTTTCCATCAATAGTATTTATTTGTTGTCCATACCCTATTACTAAACTCAGATCACAAATATTATTTATTTTTCTTGGCGTACCGGATGAATAATCATAAATAATTTGTATTGCATCTTCTTTAAATATTTCTTCAGAATTTCCGGCAGTTTGCAATCTGAAATTTATGTACTTTTTTGTATCATCAAGGTCAAATCTTTCAAGATGATACCTAATTGCAATTCGTTGATCCAATTGTGGAATCTTTTGAATAATATCTTTTAATTCAGGTTGACCTACAAGAAAAAGAGTTAAGAGAAAGCGGTCATTAAGTTGAAAATTTAATAACATACGTAATTCTTCAAATGTATCGGTATCATCAATTGTTTGTGCTTCATCAATAATTATTAAAGTATGTTTATTTTCTTTTACTGAATTATATAAAAAGGTGTTTAGTGCATGTAACATATCAATTCTATTATTGGATTGTACGGGAATTTCTAATTGATATAAAATCTCCTGGATTAATTCCTCTGCTGACCATCTTGGATTTGTGAGATATGCAATATTAAATTTTTTTGAACCAAGTTTTTCAATTATGGTATGCATCAATAATGTTTTGCCACAACCATATTCTCCTGATAAAAGAGAAGCTCCTTTTACACCCTGAATAGAATATAACAATCGCATTAAGGCCTCGTCATGTTCATTTGAATGGTATAAAAAATTTGGGTTTGGTGAGTTGTCAAATGGGGCTATTTTTAAATTCCAGTGTTTTAAATACATATTACCTCTTGTTGAGTTTATAAATAAAGATATATATAATTATTATAAAAATAAATACAAAAAACAATAAAAAATTATTGTTGTATTTTATCTAATGTAATTAGACTAATACTAAATAGAAAAAATAATAAAAAAGCTATAAAAATTGCAATAAAGCTTTCAAATATATTACCATGTTTTAATAATAATGATAACAAACCCATGATTGCTGTTAATAAATAAAAAACAAAAACAGTTAAGTGACTTGATAAACCAATTTTTTTAAGTCGATGATGCAAATGATCACTACCGGTATATCCCAAGAGTTCATAAAAATTTTTTACCTCTTTATGATAAAATCTCAAAACTGTTGTTAAAATCATATCTGTTATCGGAACACCTAAAAGCAAAATTGGTATAACAATATCAACACTTTTATTAATGCCCCAATTCCCATAAACAGAAAACGATGCCAGTAAGAATCCAATAAATGTACTCCCGTTATCGCCAAGAAAAATCTGAGCTCCCGCCTTACCTCTAAAATTATAAGGGAAAAATCCAAGTATGGCACCGGATAGTATTAAACTAATAGTTAACATAAATGTATTTTGATAATTAATTGATATCATACAAAAGAAAAAAGAAATAATTATTCCAACACCTGAGGCAAGTCCATCCAATCCATCAAGACAATTGAAAGCATTAATTATCCCAAGAATCCAAACATAAGTAAGAAAAATTGAGAGAATATTCCCAATTGTATTATCAGGAAAAAATGATATTAAAAATTTATACTTTATTAGAATTGTTACTGCAATGATTTGTCCTGATATTTTCCATATTGCAGATATTGGACTAATATCATCAATTATTCCGATGATCAGAATAATAACAGACCCCCAGAATAGTCCGTGAAATTCAGGAGGTATTTCAACTGTTAAATAAGTTGTGGATACAAAGGCAATAAATATAGGTAGTCCGCCAGTAACAGGTGTAATTTTCCTGTGTAAATGTCTTCCTCCGGGTTTGTCAGTAATATCCAGAAGTAAGCCAACTTTATGAAAGAAAGGTAGTAAACCGAATGAAATGGAAAATGTAATAAAAAAATAATAAATGTTGGGTGGAATATATTGAAAAATTAAATCCTGTATAGGTGGATAAAAAACAACTATCGCAATTACAGGAAGTAAAAAGGATCTAAAATATATGGGATTGATTTTCATAATTTATAAATAATTTCTAATGAATTTGATAATTGTATCTATTTCACTGGTTTTTAAACTTGGATAAATTGGAATAGAAATATGCCTTTTCCAGGCGTTTTCAGTATTTGAATAACCCTTGGTTTTTGAATATAAATGTAATGGTTTATAAACAGGTCTCCTCAATTGAATTCCTTGTTTTTTTGCAAAATTAATTAATTTTATAATATCTGATTCGTGATTTGAAATAATACATCTATAATAATTAGGATGAATATCTGAATTTATTTCTGGAATATCAATATTTCTTTGGAAGGTATTGTGATATAAATTATAAATTGTTTTTCGTTTATTTATCAAGGATTGAATTTTTGATAATTGTTCAATTGCTATTGAAGCCGTAATATCAGTCATTTTTGCATTGTATCGAAGAAATAAATCTGAACACTCATCATTGCTCCTAAGGTCTTTTATTTTGGTTATTATTTTATTTGAATTAGATAATACTGCTCCTCCTTCACCGGCACCAATCATTTTTGTGGCATAAAAAGATGTGACGGCAATATCTCCGAAAAAACCTGTAGGTTGATGATTAATTTCAGCACCAATAGATTGTGCAATATCTTCAATAACAGGAATTCCTAATTTTATTACTTCTATAATTTTTCCAGGTTGTCCAAACATGTGAGGGAAAATAATTGCTCTCGTTTTTGGAGTTATTTTTGATTTAATATCTAGTGGGTCCATGTTACAAGAACTTTTTTCAATATCTGCGAAAACAGGAAGAGCACCGGTAAATTTTACTGCATGATATATTGACGAGCAGGTATATGACGGAATTATTACTTCATGTTTGTGATTGATTTTAAGTGCAAGTAATGATAAGGATATCGCCATTGTGCCAGAAGAAACTGCGGCACAATATTTTTTGTTTATAAAATTAGATAATAATAATTCGAGTTTTTTTACTTCCGATCCTTGAGCAATTTGACCAGAAAAAATTACTTTTTCTACAGCGTGCATTTCCTTTTCACTAAATGTAGGCTTATTATGATATATCATTTAAACACCTATGAATAACCTTAATGGAGTGAAAGCCTCTGCATATTTTACTCGTCCCTGTACACCACGAAATAATGCATTCGATTCTGCAACATCAAATATTGAAAGTTGTGCAATATTAGTTTTGTTTATTTGTGAAGCATGAGCATTTAATAAATCAGTTTTTACTTTTAAATATTTTTCCCCAATATCAACATAAATAGTAGGTTGAAAATTTTGAGTTGTTGGAGTTTCATAGAATAAAACATTTTTAATATATCGAGTAGCTGAAATTGTTATTTCAGCAAGATGTCTGTGATCCTGATGAGTATCACTTGGAAAATTTACGAAAATGAAGTTTGGATTTGTTTCTCTAATTATTTGTTCGAATTGTGTAATTATTGGTTTATTTATGATGATTTCAGTGTCTTTATAACCGCCCCAGTATATTTTATTTGCTTTCATAATGGATAATGATTTTTCTTGCTCTATTTTTCTTATCGATGAATCACCACCTGCTGAACCATCTGAAACAACAAAAAGATTAACAGTATGTCCATTATCCGCATATTTTGCCAGGGCTCCTCCGCATCCAATTTCAATATCATCCGGGTGTGCACCAATTGCAAGTATGTCGCATTTATCTTTATTTTTGATCATAAAAATCCTTTATTAATAATATTACGGCTATTTTCGCCCTCATTAAATAGCAAATCCAATGCCGACATGCAACTTAAGAAATTGTTATTTAATTGTTTATATTCGGGATGACTAAATTTCTGAAATATTAATCTGATGTTATTCATAGGGAATAAGTCAATATTAAGGTATTTTTTTCCACCAATACCGGATAAATATATATCAGCATTTACTTCTTTGGTGAGAGAAATTAATCGAGTATCTGGTGATATTTGTTCGTTATATTTAGAAATATCAATTTGTGAGGCTATAAAAGTCGGAGTAGTAATTTTAAATTTCTCTATCATCCATTTGATATGTGCAATATTGAAATCAGATAAATAAATCCAATTATTTTCGTATAATTGTTCAATCTCAGGAAAGTACTTATAGAAATAATTTGCTTTTCCATAATAACTTTTTAATGTTTGGAGATGTTTATGCTTCCATCTGATGTTATTATTAATTTTTACTTTATTAATGTTTTGTCCAAAATTATGAATTACAGGAACTGTCAGCCAATTCCAGGAATCATGAGTTTTTATTTTGTTTCTATTTTGAAATTCATTTTTTTTAAATTGTACATTATCTAAGAAA
>JAOZSG010000020.1:0-9299 GCA_029939785.1 Fidelibacterota bacterium
CGGCACCACAAACCCTCATAATTTATAATTATGAGGGTTTTTTATTTTCACATGGAAATTACTTTATTTATTTTCATGTATTTGATATATTTGGAAAGCTTTAGTTAACTTTTTTAATGTGAAAGAATAACATGAGAAATATATATAAATACTTTTTTATTTTACTGTTTTTAATGAACAGTTGTGTTCAAATCATAACCTCTGATGATAATAATCCTCCCAAAGCAAATTTTTCAATAAATCAAAAAATTGGAACTACAAATACTGATTTTATTTTTGATGGTTCTTTCTCAAGTGACGATAATGATGAAATAAAAAGTTTAAACTATTTTTGGGAGTATTATAGTATTTATGGACGAAGAATTGATTCGGCATACGGCATATTAGATACAGCATGTTTTCAGGATACAGGAAAATATGTAATAAGTTTGACTGTATTTGATTCTGATAGTTTATCTGATACAAAAGATGATACAATAAAAATTAATCAACATACTGACCCTGTTTTCGTTTTGATAGATAGTTGTATTAATTTCGGACCGGTCGAAATTGATTTTATAGTAACTGAAAAATTATCCTTAACAAACTTAGGTAATGATACTTTACGAATAAGTGCTGTTTATTTTACAGGTACCAATAAAAATGCATTTACCTGTGATTTTGATACTGAAATAATAATTATGCCTGATAGTACAAAAAATCTTCTTATTAATTTTGCACCTATTGAAGTAGGTGATTATGAATCAAATATTAATATAAACAGTAATGATCCGAAATTATCAAATAAAAAAATATGTATAAAAGGACAGGGATTTAATGATTTATATTATATTGAATTTATAAATATTGAAAATGACAGTTTAGGATTTGATAATATAAAAGTGGGTTTGGATTCAACATATAGTATAATTTTAAAAAATACAGGAGAAGATGATAGAGAAATTCTTGCTGCTTATATAGTTGGAGAAGGTCGAAATTCTTTTAAATGTGATTTTTCATCGGAGTTTATTATTGGTGCCGGAGAAGAAGGAAGTTTAGATATCAGTTTTTCTCCTCAGGATACTCTCATTTACTCTGCGTCGTTGATAATTAAAAGTGATGATGAATTTTCAAAAAAGAAGGAAATTCAATTAACTGGAAAAGGTTTTACAACAAACCCAATTATCCAGATAAATAATGTTGAAGATGATACTTTAAATTTTGGCAATATTGAAACAGCATTCAAAACAATTTATCCAATTGAAATCATGAATATTGGAGAAGAAGTGTTAGATGTTTCAGCGATTTTTATTACTGGTTCTGATAAAGAAAATTTTTCCTGTGATTTCAACCAAAGCTTTTCTGTAAATCCTAATGAAAGCAGTGAATTAAATATTCAATTTTTACCTGATGAAAATAAGTTTTATGAAGCGGAAATAAATATTAATAGTAATGATCTTCAGTTTTCCAATAAGAAAATATATTTGAAAGGGCAGGGGTTTACTGATCTTTTTTATATTGAAATTATAAATATAGATAATGACAGTTTAGAATTTGGCGAATTAAAGGTGGGTTTGGATTCAACTTTTAGTGTAATATTAAAAAATACAGACGAAAATAATCGGGAAATCCTTGCTGCTTATATTGTTGAGGAAGGTAAAAATTCATTTCAATGTGAATTTTCGTCTGAATTTATCATTAATGCCGGAGAAGAGCGAAATTTAGATATTACTTTTTCTCCACAGGATACTCTTTTTTATTCAGCATTATTAGTAATTAAAAGTGATAATGAGTTTTCTACGAAAAAAGAAATTATCTTAACCGGGAAGGGGACTAATAGATTTCCATCAATTCAGATTAGCAACGTTGAAAATGATACATTGAATTTTGGAAATATTGAAGCAACTCTAAGTTCTACATTGCCTCTGGAAATCTCAAACATTGGAGATGAGGTAGTAGATATTTCAGCAATTTTTATCACCGGCATAGATAATGAAAATTTTCATTGTGATTTCAATCAGAACTTTTCATTAAATCCTAATGAAAGTAACACTATAAATATTCAGTTTTCACCTGATTTAAATAGATCATATCTTGCAGAGTTGAAAATTCTCAGTATTGACGGGCAATTAATAAAGAGAATATATCTGTCAGGAAATGGTGTACAACGTGATTTACAAATTATTTACCCAATAGGTCATGACTTATTTTTTGGAGAAATAGAAGTAGGAAAAGATACAGTCATTTTTGTCGAGTTGGAAAACAAAGGAGATGATGTTGTAATAATTGAGGATTCTTATATTGTTATGGATAATAATAATGTTTTCTCATGTAATTTTCTAAGTGAATTTGAAATAAAACCCGGACATAAAGAACAAATTGCCGTAACTTTTTCACCTTCCGATACTTTAGATTATTCGGCTGAATTAGTTATCAAAACTGATGAAATAGAAGGGAATAAAAAAACATTACAAATAAGCGGGAAAGGCTATAAGAGAATATTCATAAATATTGATAAAAAATCTCTGATTTTTGGTAATGTTCTGATAAATACAAGTTCTACAAAAAACTTTAATGTGCATAATAAGGCTGATTATCCTTTAAATATTTATTCGGTTTATTTGAGTGGTCCTGATAAAAATTATTTTTCTTCGGATTTTGGCTCAGAAGTTACAATGCAACCTAATGATAGTATAACGATAAATGTTATGTTTACACCAACTTCTGATAATCCAATGGGGAGGAATTATATTCATGTTGTGAATAATTCGCCTAATAATTCTATTGGTGTTGTTGAATTAGTCGGACAAGGTTCATATCCTCCGGAAATTGAAACTATAGATACACTGGATTTTGGTGAAGTAAATTTACATAATAATAAAATGTTAAATCTATCAATAAATAATATAGGTTCTGTAAATATTTCTAATTTAACTTTATCATTAGACAATGAGGATTTCATTTTTCAATTAGATCAACCTGTTGATATTATGATTGGGGCTTCAATAGATGTAGATATTTATTTTAATCCAAGAAGTTATGCAGGAGATATTGAAGCAACATTATTAATAAATTCTGAAAATTTCGGAGTTTTGAAAGAAGTTGTTTTAAAAGGGAAAGCTTTAGCAAATTAGATAACAGGCTGAAACAAAAGTAATTATTTTATTTAAAGAATTAAATGGAAAAAATAAATGCGTAAAATATTGATTCTTATATCTATATTAACTATAAATCTTTTTGCAGATATTACAGAAGAAAAAAATATTATACTTAAATATACTGTTCCTATGGTAAATATTTTCCAAGATTATGACCAACATTTACAAGTATCAATTAAAAATATAGAAATTAGAAATAAAACATTAATTATTAAAACTGATAATAATGAAGATAAATATTTTTTTGAAGCAATTGGTGCAAACTTCGCAAAATCTCATCAGATTTCAAATAAGGTAAATATTTACACACTTTTAAACACCGTTTATTATATTGAATCTTTAGATAAATTTGAAAATTATTCAGCGATTATTCAAGTAGGAAGTGAATTTGGAAAAAATGAAAGTATTACAAATTATGGAATAATAATAAATTATAAACTATCTGTTAAAACTGATATTGGTGTAGGATTAAATGGTCATTTTAATACAGGGCAACTTAATCTGGCATTTTGTCATCAATATAAATATTCAAATTTGGTTAATGTTAAAACTGGTTTTGAAGTTCATTTTAATTTACAAAGTCATGATTTGTCAAAACAATTTAAATTTCCTAACGAAAGTAAAAATTATGTACTAAGTAACTCAAGTTATTCATCATTTTTTATAGATCCAGGCATTACATTTAGATCAGGTAAATTTCAAATAAGGCAAGGAATTAAAACCAGATTTCTAATTATGGGAGGAGATATAAAGGGAATTGCCTATCATTTGCATCCATTTGTAGAACTTAATTATTTAATCAAATAAACAAGAATTTCACTCAATACATCTTTTCATCTAAAAGTACAATAAGAACAATTAGACTTCATTATACATTCATAATAATTGAAATAAATTCCAAATTGTTGATAATTTAGGGAATATTTTTCTAGAGTTATGATTATAAATACTACTATTAAACAATTAACAATAATGGCATATAAATTGTAAAGTTTATGCAAGAAAAATACATACTAATCAGAATAATAATGAGGCTTTGTACAATTGAATAATAATGTGCCCACAATACTAACTATAGATGATGAAAAAGCAATCCGGTTAAGTTTTAAAGAATATCTAACAGATTTTGGTTATAATGTAATAACTGCTGAAAATGGTCGTATCGGAATAAATGTTTTTCGGGAAAAGAATCCTTCCTTAATATTATGTGATTTAAGAATGCCGGAAGTTGATGGGCTTGAAGTAATACGGGTTGTCAGTGAAGAATCACCGGAGACACCTATTATTGTAGTATCAGGAACAGGAGTTATTACTGATGTTATTGAAGCACTACATAGAGGTGCATGGGATTATATTTTAAAACCAATTAAAAATTTAAGTGAATTAACTCATGTAATAAAAACGAATCTTGAAAAATCACAATTAAAAAAAGAAAATAGGGAATATCAGGATCATTTAGAAATAATGGTTGCTCAAAAGACTGCGGAATTAAAAAAATCAGAATATAGATTGGATTCTATTGTAAAAACCGTGCCAGATATTATTTATCGATTGGATAAACATGGAAATATAAGTTTTATTAGTGATGCTGTAACAAATTATGGATATACAATTGATGAATTGATTGGTGAAAATATTCTTGAATTAGTCCATCCTTCATATCTTGAATCAGTAAAATATAAAATTAACGAAAGAAGAACCGGTGATAGAAAAACTCGTGATCTTGAAGTAGTTTTATTGACTAAGAATAAAGAAGCGGTTCCTTTTGAACTTAGATATAGTGATTTGCTTTTTACCAGTATGTTTTTAGTAGAAGCTGAAGGTATATATAATAACAATGTTCATAAAGAAAAAGAATTTATAGGCACTCAAGGTATTTTACGTGATATCTCAAAACGAAAAGAAACTGAACAAAATTTAAAAGAAAGTGAAGAACGTTTTCGATTACTTATTGATTATGCACCTGATTTAATTCAAATATGGGATAAAAATGGAAAGTTTGTTCAAGTAAATCAACAGACCTGTAAAATATTAGGCTATAAAAACGAAGAAATAATTACCTTTAATATTAATCAAATTTCACCATCTCTGGAAAAAAAATGTAACGAATTAAATATTTGGGATTATAAGCCAGGTGCTGAAAACATTACTTTTGAAACTATATATATAAATAATAAATCGATTGAATTTCCTATTGAACTCAAATTAGGCATAATAATGCTTAAAAATGAAAAATATGTAATGGCATTTGGACGTGATATAACTGATAGGAAAGAAGCTGAAAAGAAAAAACTGGATCTGGAAAAACAATTACGACAGGCTCAAAAAATGGAAGCAATTGGTACTCTTGCAGGTGGTATTGCACATGATTTTAATAATATGCTTACTCCGATTTTAGGTTATAGTGATTTAATAAAGGAAGATTTAGACAAAGAATCATTTGCTTATAAAAGTTTAATAGAAGTACAAAACGCTGCAACAAGAGCTGCGGATTTAGTTAAACAGATTTTGACATTTAGCAGACAAAAAGAAAAAAAACGTGAAATAATAAAAATTTCATCAATTATAAAAGAAGCAATGAAGTTGTTAAGAGGATCAATTCCTCCTACAATAAAAATAAAATCACATATCAAGTCAAATCCTTTACCAATCATGGCTGATGCAACACAAATTCATCAAATTGTTATGAATATTTGTACCAATTCCTATCAGGCTATGGAAAATGAAGATGGTGAACTAAGTATCAAATTAGAAGACTTTGAAGTAAAAATTCCCATAGAAGACAGATTTGGAACAATACCCATTAATACGTATAATAAAATAACAATTTCAGATACCGGATCCGGTATTGATGATGAAATCCAAGAACATATTTTTGAACCATATTTTACAACAAAAGATAAAGAAAAAGGCACTGGATTAGGTTTGGCTACAGTGCACGGTATTGTTAAAAATAATAATGGATATATTAGTTTGAGTAGCAAAAAAAATGTTGGTACTACGTTTGAAATATATTTTCCTGTACCAATAACAATATCTGAAAATATTGAGAAAGAGTACTGTGATCAAATAAATGTACGCGGAAATGAGTCTATACTTTTGGTAGATGATGAAAAAAATGTATTATTAATGATGGAAAAAGGTCTGGAGAGTTATGGTTATAATGTGAATGCGTTTTTAGAAAGCAGGGAAGCTTATAAGAATTTTGTAGAAAACCCAGAAAAATATGATATTATTATCCTTGATCAAATAATGCCTGAATTGTCCGGATTGAAGTTTGCTAAATTAGCACGAAAAATAAAACCTAATATTCCAATTATTATTAATAGTGGATTTAATAATGCAATTTCGGAAGAAGAAACTAAGTATTTTTCCTTTTTCTTTATGAAACCTATGAGAATTTGTGATATTGCAGAAGGTATTAGAAAATTACTCGATAAATAAAATTTCCTTAAAAATGATGGATTCGGAAAAAGTCTAATTTATTTCCTTTTTGCCATACTCTGTCCCCCTGAGCCCGTCGAAGGGTGATTCCGAAGCTATAAAATTCTGACTTTTAAATTACTTCCTACGAGACCATCATAAATGACTATTAATAATATTATTGTATTTAATAATCATTTTCTTTATTTTTATAATTAATATCACTGTGAGAGCATAAACAATAAATTAAGGATTTAATTATGGACAGAAGAAATTTTTTTAAGACTGTGGGTGGTGGAATGTTAGCTTCAGGTACTATTTTGGGAGTTCCTGGAATTGTTCAACCTGAAAAAGTTTATGGCTCATCCAAAGGAATGAAATTAACCTATGAAGTAAAAAAATTACAGTTAAGAAATACTTGGACAATAGCACGTAACTCGAGTAATTTTAAAAATAATGTATTCGTAAAACTTGAAAAAGATGGAATAATAGGAATTGGAGAAGCCGCTCCAAATATCAGATATAATGAATCAACTGAATCAACTATAGATACAATTAAAAAAGCTATACCTATTTTTAATAACGCAAATCCAAACGATTTTGTAGAATTAGGTTATGAAATAAAAAAAATATGCAAAGATCAGACTGCGGCAAAATGTGCACTGGACATTGCTCTAATGGATTGGGTTGGAAAATCATATCAGCTGCCACTTCACAAATTATGGGGATTAAACCCGAAAAAAGGACCTTTAACATCATTTTCTATTGGAATTGATAAACCTAAAGTAGTAATACAAAAAACCAAAGATGCCGAACCATATAAAATTTTGAAAGTTAAACTGGGCAAAGGTGATGATGAAGGGATGATTAAAGCAGTAAGGTCTGTCGCTCCAAATAAACCCATTAGAGTGGATATTAATGAAGGATGGACTGATAAAGAAAAAGCAATCAAAAAAATTGAATGGCTTGTTAAGAATGGCGTAGAATTCGTGGAACAACCAATGCCATCTTCTATGCTAAAAGAAACCCGCTGGCTACGAGACAGATCACCAATTCCATTAATTGCTGATGAGGCTGTTAAGAATGCCCATGACATTCCAAAACTTGCAGAGGCTTATGATGGTATTAATATAAAGATTATGAAGTCTGCAGGATTACAGGAAGCTTTAAGGATGATATGGATTGCAAAATCACTTAATTTGAAAATTATGATTGGGTGTATGATTGCTAGTTCGGTATCAATCTCTGCTGCAGCACAACTGTCATCACTTATAGATTATGCTGATTTAGATGGCAATTTACTTATTTCCAATGATCCGTTTTTGGGTGTAAAAGTTATTGATGGAAGATTAGTATTAAATGATAAATTTGGTATTGGTGTGAATGAAATTTAATTTTTTAACTCATATTAATATTACAAAAGCCCTAATTTTTTAAAGGGCTTTTATTATATTAATTCCAATTCTTTAAGCCGGCTAAGTACTTTCATTTTTATTACCGGTTTTAATATATAGGAGTTGCAACCATATTTTACAACAGAATCCAAAATAACTTTTGAATCGTCTATTGCAGTTGTCATAATAATTGTTGCTTGTTTTTCTTTTGGGATACTGCTTTTATTTTCAATTTCCCGGATTTTTTGTAAAACAACCTGCCCATTAACATCTGGCATAATTATATCAAGCATAATTAAATTGTATGGTGAATTTTCTTTTAAAGCCATCCAAAATGCCTGAATAGCATCTTTTCCATTTGGTACAGTAGTACAATCACCAAAAGGAGACAGAATCTTTTTTAATAATAATCGTGTAGTTAACTCATCATCTACAATTAAACTTTTCATAAATAAATCTTTCTTAGTTTATAATTTATAATCAAATTTTAGCAATTTCACAAAAAATATCAAACTCTTTTATTAAATTTGGTAATAAGGATTGAGCATTATTTAAATTATTTTCTTTCCCAAATATTTCCATTTTTGCAGAAATCGCTTTTAAATTTTGTGCTTCAACATTTGCTGAAGCTCCTTTAAAAGAATGTGCAAGTCTGGTAATCTCTTTTATATTATTTTTCTTAAAAACGATATGTAAATTTTCAATAATTTCTAATCCCTGACTAATATATGCTTCAATCAATTCATCAAATAATTCAATATCATTGTCCAATCTTTCTATTAATAAATTTTTATTAAATATATTTGTATTAGAATCATCTTTAGGATTTATTTGCTTCTTATTCTTCTTATTATTATTATCAATAACTTTTGTAGTATATTTTTGAATTAATTCATACAACTCACTTTTTTGTATAGGTTTAGATAAGTAATCATTCATTCCTTCTTCAATACAAAAGTCTTTATATCCCTGGGTTGCATGTGCAGTTACCGCAACTATTGGAATTTGACTATCATATATTCCGGAATGGTTTTCACGAATTTTATGAGTTGTTTGAAAACCATCCAAAATTGGCATTTGAATATCCATTAATATTAAATCATATTTTTTATTTTTTAATAGCTTTAAAACTTCTGTTCCATTGATTGCAACATCAATGTGTTTTGTAATTGGCTCTAAAAGTTTGACTGCTAATTTTCGATTAATAATATTATCATCAGCAACAATTATACAGAGTTCTTTTTTATTAAAATCATATTTCTTTATATTATTATCTGATTTTAATGGTTTGTTCCTGTAGATCATCCTCATAAGTTTAGATATATATATTGGCTTTGAAATTGAT
>JAOZSG010000020.1:9309-17920 GCA_029939785.1 Fidelibacterota bacterium
TAATTATATTTTTAATTTGGTCAAAAGATGATGGAAATTCATGTAACCTATTTCTATTTATTAAAAATATTTTTTTATTATTGGTTTTACCTTTGATAAGAGAAAAAATTCCATTAAAAAAGTCATTTTCTTCTTGATTTATGATAAATATATTATTTTCTACAATACTTTTTTCTATATTTTTTAATTCAGAGATTATTTCGAAATTACAGTTTAATGTTTGCATATATTCTTTATAGATATCTTTTTCTCTAATATTGGATACAAAAATTATAATTTTTTCTGTTTTTTCGGTATATATACTTTCTTTAATAACTTCATTGGATTTTATGAAAAATTCAAAAGTTGAACCCTGTTTTAATGTAGATGTGACTTTAATATCTCCTTGAAACAAATTGATTAATTTTTTTGAAATTGCTAATCCTAAACCTGTACCACCATATTTCCGTGTTGTAGATAAATCCACCTGAGTAAAAGAATCAAATAATGTTGGAATTTTATCTTTTGGGATTCCAATTCCTGTATCGGATATTTTGAAGGATATATAATGTTCATTTTTTATACTTTTAAGTAAACTTATATCCAAACTTACCGATCCTTTTGATGTGAATTTAATTGCATTATTCACAAGATTTGTAAGTATTTGTCGTAATCGTATAGGGTCTGAACTTATGAAAAATGGTAAGTCTTTATCAATTTTACAATCAAATGTGATTTGTTTTTTTAATGCATTTTGATACATTAATTCTAAAAAATTATCTAAAGAATCTCGAAAATTAAAAGGAATTTTTTCCAATTCTATTTTATTGGATTCAATTTTTGAATAATCGAGAATATCATTAATTACCTGGAGCAATGACTTTCCGCTATGATTAATTATTTTACAATATTCAAGTTGTTCATCTGTAAGTTGTGTTTCAAGAATCAAATCTGTCATACCAATAACGCCGTTCATAGGAGTTCGAATTTCATGACTCATATTAGCAAGAAATTGACTTTTTGCAATATTTGCCTGTTCTGCTTCTCTTGCCATATTATTTGCATGCTCAATAGCATCTTCCAATTGTAAATTAATTTCTGTTAATACTTCATAACTTTTTTTTAATTCTTCTTTTGTTTTTATTTCCTGTCTAATATCCTGAACTAAACATATTAGATTATTATTGAATTTTTGATCATATAATAAAGAACATGACAAACGAATTGGAATCTCTTCGCCTTTTTTATTTATAAGAAATGATTGTTCATAATTTAAATACCCTAATTCTTTGAATCGTATTAAATTTTCATCGGTTGGCTGATAATGTGGATCAAGAATTTTTACCAGATTGGAAAAATATTTGTTTTCTCCAATAGATAAAATTGATTTGTTAATTAACTCATCCTGATTAAATCCTAAAAGATCACAAGTTGCCTTATTAATTTTTATAATGTTTGCATCAGAATTAATTACGAATAATGAATCATGAATTGCTAATAATATACTGTCAAAATAATCTCTTGAAACTACTGTTTTTTTTAATTGTTCATCGCGTGTCCAACTGTTACAAATATTTCGTGCCATTTGAAATATTTCTTTATGTTTAAACGGTTTATGAAGAAAAAATACATCATGTTTTAATTCGTTTTGTATTTGATCAATGTTGTATTCTGTAAAACCCGTAACAATAACTATATAAATCCTATCATCTATTGATCGGAGTTTTTTTGCTGTTTCAATTCCATTCCAACCCGGATCCATTTTCATATCAATAAATGCTACAGCAATTGGTTGTTCATTCTCAGTTTTATCTTTTACTACTTCAAAACCTTTTTCACCACTATTAGCAACTGAAATGTCAAATTTAGTAATGATATTTTCGTCACTAAATTTGACATCACTTGTTTTCTCGCTAAAAATATATTTATATAGTTCTAAAATGCTAGGTTCGTCATCAATGACAATTATTCGATTATTCATATTCAATTTTTCAATTAATTATTAAGTCTTGAGAAAAAATACAAAAATCGAGCCATTTACTTATGATAAAAGTTTAAAGAGAATAAAATGCTGTTTCCTGTGAGGTTTATTTTATCTAAATTATGTGATTTAAAATTATCCAAATAGTCATTATCAAATGCTTCCATTTCCATAATTCGACGATTCCATTCAACAGCGATTCCAAAGTTGTTTCCAAAAGGTTTAATTTCAATACCACCGCTAAATACAAATCCATGAGATTGATAAGTCAAACCATTAAGTGATTTTTCATCCCTGTATGCAGTCATTAACAGTAAATTATAAGCATATCCAATAGAAAAAAAAGGATTTACGACTTTATTAGGCAAAATGTTAAATTTAGAATTAATATTAATTTGCGGACTCCAATATACTATAGAATATTTTTCCTCATCTTTGTCTTCGGAGAAAAAATCGGATATCCAACTCTCAAACTCTTGACGATATATCCCAATTCCATATTCAAAAGCAACATTATCCATTAATCTATTGGTAGAAAGAAATTCTAAACCGTTCATTGATTTGATATTGTTGAAAAATTGATTATTATCAATTACTTTATCAAAAAGAATATTATCTGCGGCTATTAAATTATTAATTTTTTCGATATCAGAATTAATTCTTTTCGAATATTGAGTTTTTGAATATTTTACAATATTACCTTTTTTCCACTTATTTTTATTTTGTTGATAATCATTTGTATCTTGATTTTTTAGTTCCTGATTTTTCTTACTTGTTTTAGATTTATTTTGGATCTTTTCCAGAAATAATGAAAGTTCTTTAATCTCTCCTTCACGTAAATTATATGAAGAATTGTATATTTCATAGCCTGGAAGTTCTAACCTTACATTCAAAGTTTCCTCATGTGAAACCGTCAGTGTTACAGGTGATATTCCTTTATATATATTATTAATGAAAATATTTGCACCAATGGGAGCTGTGTAAATTTTTATTTTTGTGTCTTTATTTTTTTCAACAATTACAGGAGTTTTAATTTGAGGATCTTTAATACCACATAATTGGTTGGCTACTGATGGGATTGCAGTTATAAGTACTTTACCAAGACCAAGGCTACTTTCTATATCATGAATTGCAGTAGCTTCAAGTTTTCCTGTTTCCACATCAATCAGGCGAGCACTTATTGAAAATAAATTTCCAAATTTACTTATTGTTCCGATAATAATTTTTTCTACGCCGATTAGTTTACCAACTTCAACAGCACATTCATCACTTGTACAATCTGATAATTGAAATTGCATTTCATTAAGGATGAGTTTCATTTTTTCCCGTTCAATGATTTCATAAATATCATTACGAAAAATTTCTAATCTAAGTCTATCCGATAAAGTTTTTACATCAGAATTGGTTACACCATTTCCATCAAACTTCATGATTGCGATTGGGATTTTTTTTGATACTGAATTTGTATCTGTTTGTGAGTTATTTGTAAGTTTAAACTTATCCTGAGCAAAACTAATGGTGAATAACACCAATGATAATAATAAAATTTTAATATGTAAATTATTCATAAAGACCTCATTTTTGAGCAGATATACATAAAAACTATTTAATAATCATTAACAACAAAACAAATAAAAAAATACTCCTTAAAAGAGAGTATTTTTTTATTTGTTCATAAGCTCTGTCATCTTGAGCCCGTCGAAAGGTGATTCCGAAGTAACAACGACTCCAACTTTCAAATTACTTCTTACGAGTTTATCACTAATTGATAAAATCATTTTTCAATTTTTCAATTTTATCTCCATAACTAATTTTAAAAGTTTCAATTCTATCTATCAGATAATTCAATCGTGACATTGATTCATAAAGATAAAACTTGAATAAATCCGCTTTTTCATCATTTTTATCCGCAATCGGAAGAAATAAAACTAAACGGTAAATTATTGAAATAATTTCTGTAATATGATTACCAACATAATCAAAAAAGTCTCTATTATTTACAGATTTAATAGATTCAAATACTTTATAATATTCATCAATAAATGCTGCAATTAATTCTTTTTCAGATTTTAAATTTTGAACTTCATAAGATTTAAAGTCATCCAATTCATTTTTTAAGATATTGGATTTTAAACCTGACAATACTGCAACAACCTGTAATTGTGTGGTACCTTCATAAATATTTGTAATTCGAGCATCACGTGAAAGTCGCTCTACAGGAAAGTCTTTCATATATCCGCAACCACCATGAATCTGAACAGAGTCATAACAAACTTTATTTGCCATTTCGGTAATGACAAATTTTGAAAGTGGAGTGAGAATATCTGCAATTGATTTTGCCTGTTTTAATTCTTGTCTTACATTTTCACCTTTTGAATGTTTTCTTTCATACATATCTTCAAAGTCAACAGCAGTAGCAGTTTTATAGAAGAGTAGTCGTGAAGTTTCAATTTCAGCCTGCATATTTTTCAGCATCTGGTAAACTGCCGGAATATTCACAATTGTTTTTCCGAATTGTTCACGTTCATTTGCATATTTGACTGCTTCTTCGTATGCTGCCTGTGCAATACCCAAAGCCTGAGCAGATACACCCAGTCTTGCCCCATTCATCAAGCTCATAACATATTTAATGAGACCAAATTTTCTTTTTCCAACTAATTCACATTCAGCCATATTAAATTGAAGTTCGCATGTAGGAGACCCATGAATACCGTGTTTATCTTCAATTCTTCTAACAATCATATTATCATCTCTATAACGTTCATAGAGGAACATACTTAAACCACGACCACCTTTTGATCCTTTTTCAGATCGTGCCAGCACAAGAGAGATTTCACCGGAACCATTTGTAATAAACCGTTTTACACCATCGAGATACCATTTTCCATCTTTTTCAATTCCTTTTAATTGTACTGCTTGCAGATCACTGCCTGCATCCGGTTCTGTCAGGGCCATGCTTCCACTTACTTCACCATGACAAAACTTTGGTAACACTCTGTTTTTTTGCTCTTCAGTACCAAATTTAAATACAGTTACAGCAATGTCCTGAAGACCATATAAATTCATCAAACTGGCATCGGCCTGTGACACCATTTCAACAATAGCACTGTTTATAGTTACAGGAAGGTTTAAACCACCATATTGACGTGGTAGAGTTCCTCCCAGATATCCGGCATCACCAAGTATTTTCATATTTTCTTTTGTAGCATCAGCCCATTCAACGATTCCATCTTTAAAAGTTGCACCTTTTATATCAACTTCTTCAGACCTTGGCCATATAAAATTAGAGCATATATCACCGGCATTTTTCAAAACCATATCATACCATTGCTCAGCTTCTTCATGAGAGTGGATTGCATCAGATCCGGAGTTTTGAAAATTATTTTCCAAATCTTCAATAATCGGTTTAATCTTTTGTTGACTCAGATAAAATTTTCTGTTTTTTGTATAAAAGTTACTCATTATTCTTCCTCTCTTAGATAATGTAACATAACTGGTAATATTTCATTTAAATCACCAATTATTCCCTTATGAGCAATACCAAAAATAGGTGCATCTTTATCATTATTGATAGCAATAATTTTTTTTGATTCTTCCATTCCTGCTCTATGTTGAATCTGACCTGATATTCCACAGGCAATATATAATTTTGGTCTCACTATGGAGCCGGTTTGACCAATTTGACGTACTTTTTCAGAAAACCCAAAATCGACTGCTGCACGACTCGAACCAACTTCACCACCGAGAGATTTTGCTATCTGATGTAAAAGATTGAATGTTTCCTTACTTCCAACTCCTGCTCCACCAGCCACGATGATATCGCTTGTATCAAAATTAACATGTTTAATTTTTGGAATTATTGATAGGAAATCATTTTTAATCCATTCTTTGTTAAAATCAACATTTGCTTTTTCAAGTTTAACAGGCTTATTTAATTTTTTTTCAGGTAATGTCATAACACCTTCACGAACACTAGCCATCATTGGACGGTTGTCAGGTGTTACAATAGTTGCTAATATATTGCCTCCAAAAGCAGGGCGAACCTGAAACAAAGACTGACCTTTGTTTTCTTTTCTATAAATAAGATCATCTATATAAAGTTGAGTACAATCTGCTGTCAATCCGGTTCGTAATGATGATGCTATAAGTGGAGCAATATCTCTACCATTATGAGTTGCACCAAAAAGAACAATATCAGGTTCTTCACTTTTTATTATTTGTTCAATAATATTTTTATAAGCGATGGATTGAAGATTTTTCAGATTGTCATCTGTATAATAGATCAATCTGTCTAAGCCATTTTTAAAAAGATCATCAGTATCTTCAGGAAGGCTATCTCCGACAAAAACACCAACAACTTCACCTTTTGAAGGTTGCATGAGAGTGTAGGCTTTATATGCTAATTCCAGACTAACAAATCTGGATTTGTTTGTAATTGGATTTTTTTCTATATATACTATCGTTTGCATTAGTCAACCTCTATATAATCTTTTTTAATATCGTCAATTAATTTGTGAATACCTGTATGTTGATTGTCATACATTTCCAGATTTCCACCGGTAAGTGTAATACTCTTAATTTTATGTACTTTTGTTGGACTTCCGTTTAATCCACATTTTTCTGCATCTAATTCAAGAGATTCAAGATCATATGATGGAATTACCCATCCGTTTTCTTCTGCAATTTTTCTTTCATCATCGGAAAAAGCTGATGGGATGTTTGATTTAAAGAATTTTAACATATTAAGACAGTTTGAATATCTTGGATTATTTGCTTCATCAGTTACAGTTAATAAGACAGGAAATTTACTTTTTATTACTTCTGTCTGTGTTTCGCCATCTCTTTGTACTATGATATAATCATCTGTTATTTCTTGTAATTTTGAAACATAAGTAATCTGATTAAAACCAATTTTATCAGCTACCTGTGGTCCGACCTGAGCGGTATCGCCATCTATCGCTTGTCTTCCGGCAAGTACCAAATCAACGTCACCAATTTTTTCGATTGCTCCGGAAAGAGAATATGATGTTGCCAAAGTATCAGCTGCTGCAAATTTTCTATCTGTTATTAAAGCAGCTTTATCGGCACCCATATATAATGCATGTTTTAAAATGTCTATTGCTCTTGGAGGTCCCATGGTAATAACATGAACTTCTGCATCAATTTTATCTTTTATTTCGAGAGCCATTTCCAATGCGTTTAAATCTTCAGGATTAAATATTGCCGGCAATACTGCTCGGTTGATTGTACCGTCATCTTTCATAGCTTTTCCTGTAATATTTGCAGTATCGGGTACTTGCTTGGCTAATACAACAATTTTTTTCATTATTTCCTCTATATTCTTGTTAATTAACTTGCTAATAATAAGTCCATAGTTTAACCAAAATAAAGGGTAATAATCAACATTTTCTTAATTTTGTCAGAAAAACTAATATTATAATCATTATTTGTTTATTTATTTGGTTTATTTTATGCTGATTATATTCTATGAATGGAAGACAAAATTAATTAAATTACGTTCTTATTTTATGATGATATTCGGTAACTGTCTTGATAGTATCAAAAATTATAGACAGGATTAACTGGATAAACAGGATAAAAAAATATATTAATCCAGTAAATTCTGTTAATCCTGTCTAATTTCATAGGAATTAAAATGAATAGAGAATTATTAATAAAATTATTAAAACAGGTGCAAGATAAAGACCTTTCAGTTGATCAGGCATTATCAAAAATTAAACTGGATCCTTTTGAAAAATTCAGTCATTCTCTCATTGATCGTCATAGAGAAATTCGCAAAGGTCATCCTGAAGTTATTTACTGTGAAAGTAAAAATGCTGAGCAAATATCAGATATTATATCACGATTGCTACCGGACACTTTTAATATAATTGCCACAAGAATTGACCAGGATAAAGTCAATGCTCTTAAAAAAATTTCAGATAAAATTGAGTATCATGCCAATGCTAGAATTGCAATTATAAACCGAAAAAAAATAGTAAGAAATAATGGAATGATTCTTGTCATGACAGGTGGGACTTCTGATATTCCTGTTGCAGAAGAAGCAGCATTAACGGCTGAAGCAATGGGGAATAGGGTAGAGCGAGTATATGATGTTGGTGTTGCCGGATTACACAGACTTCTTGCAAATTTAAAAATTATTGATCAAGCCACTGTAATTATTGCTGTTGCCGGAATGGAAGGAGCACTTGCAGGAGTTGTAGCCGGATTGAATGATAAACCTGTGATTGCAGTACCAACTTCAGTTGGTTATGGAGCAAACTTTAAGGGTGTCTCTGCTTTATTGACCATGCTAAATTCATGTGCTGGCGGAATTACTGTTGTAAATATTGATAATGGATTTGGTGCAGGATATGCTGCCGGGTTAATTAATAGGCAGGTTGAGAACCTGGTTAATCGTATTAGTGATGGAGAGTTGGAGTGATGGAGAGTTGGAATGATGGAGAGTTGGAGTGATGGAGAATTGGAGTGATGGAGAATTGGAGTGATGGAGAATTGGAGTGATGGAGAATTGGAATGATGGAGAGTTGGAATGATGGAGAGTTGGAGTGATGGAGAGTTGGAGTGATGGAGAATTGGAGTGATGGAGAAACGTTATTATAAAAAAAATAAAAATCGAGGTTATATGCA
>JAOZSG010000262.1 GCA_029939785.1 Fidelibacterota bacterium
GATCGTCTTCCGGCCCCCAACTAAAGGGGAAGTAGTCGCCATTTTCTTCTCGATCTGTTCGCGGCTGCGACGCAGAAATTCTACGTCTGCCAAAAAATCAATACATCCCTTTATACCTATTTCATTAAAACTAGAAATGATGATGATTTGATTCTCTCCTGCCCCTGGAATTTTCATAAACAAAGAGTGATCATTATATTTATAAGTATTTTTACTTTCTCTCTTAAAAGTAAAAGGAGAATTACTATTTTCAACATCCATAGTAATTGATGATTGTTTTAGATTAATCTTAATATTATGTTCACTTATCAACTTATTTAGCTTACCTGAAGTATTAAGTGAACCAAGAAAAATAATATCATAACTTTTCAAATCATCAAGCAAAAGATTGGATGAAGATTTAAATTTATATTTTATATTATTTTGAACAAATAATTTTATTATATATGGTAATGGGTATATACTGGCTTTACTAAATAATTCCAGATCAAGTTTTTCCAATGATCCATTTGAATTACTTTGCATATAATTTTCAAGATCAGTATCATTATTAATATCTATATCCCTAATCATTAATTGTTGATGATTATTAGTATTTTCTTTATTAGAATAAAAGTAATCATTACCTATAACAACTAATTTTGGATTTTCAGATAGAAAAAAATCAGACCATATTAGACTTTTTACATTAATTTTTTTTTCATAAGAATTATTTATATTCACGTTTTTATCCGGAATATTTTTTGAAGTAAGTATTGTATGAGATTTTTCAGAACTTAATTTAACAGATAGTATTATTATAATTAGTAATAAAATTGAAATACTAATTATACTAATAATTTTAAAATTTAACTTATTAACTATATCTGTTTCTTTATTATCAATAAATGTTAAAAGATAATGGCTGCCTTTTGGAATTTTTACATAAACTTTGTCACCAATTCCTTCATCAGCATAATATTCTTTTAATTTTTTCCGAAGATTATACATTGATACACGGACTATTGGATCATTATTCGGGTCAAATTTTGAACTACGCTTATAAATATCTTTAGCTATTGAGTTCTCAGAAATCTCTTTCCCTTTGATATGTGCATCAAAAAAGTACTTTAATAATTTCTTGTTTGATTTTGAAGATTTAAATTGTTTACTATTTTGGATTTTTTCCAAGAGTAATTTTAATTTTTCATTATCTAACATTTTTAGAATTTTTCCCAATTTAACTGTTAAAATTATATTATATAATGTAAAAAGTAAAAATGATAATTGAAATTAAAAAAAAACAAAAATTTAGTAAATAATTATTTATTTTTCTTTGATATACATAAAATTATATTTTTCAGAAAAAATTAAACTCAATATTATATAAGAAAATTTAATTACATAATTATTTTATTAAATATTATTTCCCTATAAATTATAACTGATTGGGATATGAAATTATCAGACAAATTTTTTATTTTTTCCATTTTTATATTATTCCCAAATGAAACTGAGCATTAATAAAAAATTTAAATTATTTATTTGAAATTTTAAATATTTTCATTATATTTATAAATATAATTGGTTAATTTTTTATTAATTGTTAATAACAAAAGTTTTTTATTATTAACAAAGGCACATAAATTAGTAATAAGTATAAAAATTACAATCACTTGATAAAATTAGAATTTTTATAATTTCAAGGAGAAAAGGATGCAAGCAAGGAGACAACTTAAACGATGGAATGTTCCTGTATCAGTACAAATTTTCAATACTGATAATGGAGAATATCTTGGGAGATTAGGTGATATTCATACAAAAGGAGTTCGTCTAATTAGCAACATCCCAATAGATTTAAATAAAAACTACCACCTGAAAATTGCACTTCCAAAAGAATTTATTGACGGAGAAGAGATCACTTTTAATGCTAAAAGTGTTTGGTCAGTAAAAAATATAGCCATGCGTAAACATACAGCCGGATTTGAATTACTCAATATACCGATTAACGAATTAGAGAAAATCGAACAATTTATATCCGAGTATGGAATTTAATCTGATATAATTACTTCGTGCAACTAGCGTTATTTTAATTTTTGATATTTCAATAACGCCATTTCATACGTTTACCCACCTAAATTCAACAGAATTAAAATAATATTTATAATATAAATCATAACAATTTATTATTTAATAGATTTTTAAATTAATACGTTGAAATATATTTCCATAAATTTTATAAATACTATAAATTTCAATTTAATTCGATATATTTTTTACACTATTACTTATAGAAGGAACTTCATAGTATGCGAACTATAAAATGGGGTATAATTGGTTGTGGTAATGTGACTGAGGTAAAAAGTGGACCGGCATTACAACAAGCAAAAAATTCAGAACTTATTGCTGTAATGCGTAGAAATGGCAAACTTGCAAAAGATTATGCTCAAAGACATAATATCTCAAAATGGTATGATGATGCAAAATATCTAATTAACGATCCTGATGTTGATGCTATTTATATAGCGACTCCTCCAGTCTTTCATAGAAAATATACAATAGATGCGGCAAAATCAGGAAAACCTGTGTATGTAGAAAAACCTATGGGTATGAATTATAGAGAATGTCAGGAAATGATTTCTGAATGCAACAAGTACAATACTCATCTTTTTGTAGCATATTACAGACGAGGATTACCTCGTTTTTTAAAAATAAAATCTCTTATTGATAATGGCGAAATTGGTGATGTTCGTTTTGTAAATAATATTCTGTGTAAACCAGTGTTTCAAAATGATGTTAAAGGAATTTATAATTGGCGAATTGACCCAAAAATATCCGGCGGAGGATATTTTATGGATCTTGCTTGTCATACAATTGACATTCTACAATTCATTTTTGGTGATGTAAAATCTGTTCATGGATTTACAGGGAAACAACAATCATTATCAAAAGCAGAGGATATAGTAAGTACAATCTTCACATTTGAAAACGAAATACATTTTACCGGTTTATGGAATTTTAATTCTTATAAAAAAATAGACCGAGTTGAAATTATAGGTAATAGAGGTCAATTAACATTTTCTACATTTGGTAATGATCCAATAGTTTTAGAAAATAAAGAAGGATTGCAAAAATTTTCATTTACAAATCCAATTAATATTCAGCAACCATTAATTCAAACAATTGTAGATGAATTAAATGGTTTCGGAAAATGTCCAAGCACCGGAGAAACAGGTTCAAAAACTAACTGGATAATTGACCAAATTTATAATTTAAATGAACAATAATGTATAGATTACATGTTTTATAATTCATGATAAATAAAGCATGACAAATAAATGGTCGGTATCGGTTATTCATCTGTATGTGTTAAAAACAGTTCTGTTTACACTATCGGAAATATTTATGAATAATGCAGGTTAAATAATCTTTACAGACCAATCCAAAAAATTTTATTCTTTTACCAGACTATTTTCATAGAAATATTTTTTGATACTATTATACCCAATATCTATTATTTCCTCTGCTTTATAAAAGTCAAAAAGACTTATAGAATTAACAGGTGGTTCGATTAGAATATCAGGTTTATATAATTCTATTGAATATTGAGATAATTTTCTTTGTGAGATATTGACTGACTGGTTAAAAACTTTTTTTAAGCTGGGAACATTATATTTATTTTTACCTGTGAATATTTTTTTTATCCAATTATAATCAATATTCAACCACTCCAATTTTTTCATCATGATTGTTTTCATTTCTGTCGTTAACAGTTGTTTATTATTTTCTTGAAGAATAGTGCTATTGATATTATCAAAAGAAGGAATCACATTAACAGCTATAATAAAATCAGCACCCATTTTGCGGACAATATTAATTGGTAGAGGATTTGATAATCCACCGTCAACCAATATTTGATTTTCATGGATTACGGGCTGAAAAATAATTGGAATTGAAATGCTCGCACGTATAGCTTCAACGAGGTTTCCTTTGTCAAAATAAACTTCCTGACCTGTTATAATATTAGTAGATGTAGCAATAAATGGAATATCAAAATTTTCAATATATAAAATCTGTAAAGTTTTTTACTTATGTAATCTTTGCAAGAAATATTCACTAAATTTATTCACCTGTTTTTTTATTGAATAGTTTATATGCTGTGTTACTAAATTGTGATTTTTTACTAGTGTTAATGCAATTTCCTGACCTTCAGAAATAAATTCTTTAATAGCTTTAGTTGGACTTGTTTTTATCCATTTTGATGGATGATAGAAGCCATCTAATTTAATGTATTTAATTCGTTTCCCCTCTGATAAGAAATAGAGATTGATGAAGGTTTCAATTCCAAATCTTATTTCTCTTATATCATTAAGAATTGGCAAAATATCCTTCTTTAATAATGCTCTTTCTCCTGTTAAAGATTTGAATGGATCGATACGATAATTGATAATTGTTTCTGATGCTTGTCCCAAAACCATTTCTGCACTATTCAGATAAATTGGATCGAGTAATTCATTGAAATGCGATTGTTTAATATTAGATACATCTGCATCAAAAAACAAAATAATATCGCCAGTTGATATTTCCACTCCACGCACCATTGCCCAACTCTTACCTTTATTCACAGGTAATTTTTCATATATGAAGGAATAATTTTGTGCCAACTCCTTGATGATTTTTTCTGTTTTATCAATAGAACCATCATCAATGACTATTATTTCGCTCTCTGGATTAAATTTGCAACAAGAGATGACTACATTTGCAATAGTTTTTTCTTCATTATAAGTGCAAATTATTATACTTACTTTCATTTTTCCCTCTCTCTTAGACAGGATTAACAGGATTTACTGGATAAATATATTTTGTTATCCCGTTTATCATGTTAATCCTGTCTAAATTTTTTCTTTCATTTTTTCATGAAACTTTTGACACTACCTAATTATCAACAGGATTTATTGGATATATCTATTTTATTAATCGTTTCTTTATTCCGGATTTAACTCCATTAATATTTTTTTTCGC
>JAOZSG010000263.1:0-2416 GCA_029939785.1 Fidelibacterota bacterium
TTGGAGTGATGGAGAAACGTTATTATAAAAAAAATAAAAATCGAGGTTATATGCAATTGAGAATTTGGCAGGATTCTATTGAATATTATAAAAGTACATGTTTAATATTTAGAAAATTTCCAAATGATTTAAGGCGGATAGTTACACAACAAATTGCATCTGTTGATTCAGTCCATCGGAATATTGCAGAAGGATATTGTAGAAAATCAATTCGTGAATATCTTCAATTTTTAAATTATGCTATTAGTTCTTTAGGTGAATCTGTATCTGGAATTCATACATATAGAAATTCAAATCAGCTATCTGTTGATGAATTTGAAAAATTCGATTCAATTGCCTATAAAATTGAAAATGGCTTATTAAAATTAATTGAAAAATTAGAAGAAAAAAGAGAATATGGAAACTGGAATGATTCCTTAATGGTAAAAGAAAGTAATGAATATTATGGTATGTAATTCGAAACACATTATACCAATACTCCAATACTCCATTTTTCCAATACTCCATTACTCCATTTTTCCATTTTTCCATTTTTCCATTTTTCCAATTTAAATAAGAGTATAAATTAAATAATAAAGAGGATTTAATATATGAAAAAGAAAATACTATACTTCGATTGTTTTGCTGGAATCAGCGGAGATATGACAGTCAGTGCTTTATTAGATTTGGGTGTCGATTTTAAAATATTGCAGTCCAAATTAGCCGAATTAAACGTCTCAGGATATAGTTTGGATTTTAAAGAAGTAATGAAAAATGGAATATCTGCGAAAAAATTTGATGTAAAAATAGATAAAACGGAATCTCATGTACATAGACATCTGGCTGATGTAAAAAAAATTATACAAGAGAGTACTTTTAATGATAATGTAAAAAAACTAACTATGGAAATGTTTACACATGTTGCTGTTGCAGAAGCAAAGATTCATAATAAACCGATTGATAAAATTCATTTTCATGAAGTTGGAGCGATTGATTCAATTATTGATATTTTATCAGTTGCATATTGTATTGATCAATTAGAAGTGGATGAAATATATTCATCACCAATATCATGTGGTAAAGGTTTTGTGAATTGTGCTCATGGTAAGATCCCGGTTCCTGCACCTGCAACACTTGAAATTTTACAAAATATTCCTATTAATTTTACAGAAATTCCGAAAGAATTGACAACTCCAACCGGTGCGACTATAATCAAGACTTTAGTTCATAAGTTTAAACCACTTTCAAATGTAAATATTCTGAAAACCGGATACGGGGCAGGATATCATGATTTAGAAATTCCAAACGTATTACGTGTTATGCTTGGTGAGATCGAAAATGAATCTGATTTTGTCGAATTAGTAACAAATATTGATGATATGAATCCTGAAACATATTCATATATATTTGAAAAACTCTTCAAGAATGGTGCATTGGACGTTTGCCTGGAAAATATCATAATGAAAAAAAATCGACCCGGAATTAAACTTTCAGTTATTTGTCATGAAAATGATTATAAAAAATTTGAAAATCTTATATTTCAGGAAACAACAACATTTGGTATAAGAAAATATCCATTCACAAGATCAGAACTAAAGAAAGAATTTATTAAGGTTGATACTGAATATGGCAAAATTAATGTTAAGGCAGGTTATCTTAATGGAAAAATGATTAAATATTCTCCTGAATATGAAGATTGTAAAAGATATGCGGAGAAAAATAATGTATCATTGAAGACAGTTTATGATTTATGTAAACTCTGATTCATTTGAAATTAAGATTATATAAAAATAAAACAGATAGGATTAGCATGAAATTTCAACAGTTAAAAACATTAGTAGTATCCATAATTATTCTAAGTTTCATCATTATAATAAAAGCTGAAACGAAATCAGTATTAATTGGAAAAGATATTGTATTGTTTGAACCGGAAAATTTTGATAGTCATTCGCATTTACCATCTTTTGTATTATTAAATGAACCGAATGAAATTGGTGCGATGCCTGAAACATGGTCAACTAAAGTACAGTTCACAGAAGCATTTGATAAAAGTATTGCATATATCAATGTCGACAAAAATACTGATCTTTATGGTACAGGTGAAGTTACAGGTTCACTCCTCAGGAACGGAACTACTCGTAAATTATGGAATATTGACAATTACAGATACAAAATAAACAGAGGAAATAATTTATATCAATCTCATCCATGGGTGCTGGGAGTTCGTGAAAATGGAACTGCATTTGGAGTTTTGGCTGACAATACCTGGAAACAGGAAATATTTTTAGGTGATGGTATCACTTTTACATCTGATTCTAAACCTTTTCGTGTAATAGTAATAGAACGTGAAACTCCCCAGGATGTTATGAAAGCTCTTGGTGATTTGATAGGGACAATGTCTTTACCACCATTATGGAGTTTGGGCTTTCAGCAATGT
>JAOZSG010000263.1:2426-4999 GCA_029939785.1 Fidelibacterota bacterium
TACCTATTATCCGGATTCAAGAGTGGAAGAAATTGCTGATACTATGCGTATAAAAAAGATTCCATGTGATGTAATTTGGATGGATATTATTTATATGGATGAATATCGTGTTTTTACATTTTCTCCAGAACATTTCCCAAATCCAAAAGAAACAAATGACTATTTACATAAAAAAGGATTTAAATCTGTATGGATGATTGATCCGGGTGTAAAAAATGAAAAAGGATATTTTGTTTTTGACTCAGGAACAGAAAAGGATGTATGGGTAAAAACAAAAGATAACAAAAATTTTATAGGAAAAGTATGGCCGGGTGACTGCGTTTTTCCTGATTTTACTCAACAAAAAACTATTAACTGGTGGGCAGGATTATATAAAGATTTTATGAAAATTGGTGTTGATGGTGTTTGGAATGATATGAATGAGCCTGCTGTTTTTGATGGACCAGGTGGAACAATGGCAATCGATAATGTTCATCAGGGAAGTGAAATCTTACCCAAAAATTCACATTTACGTTATCATAATCTTTATGGAATGATGATGGTAAAAGCATCCAGAAAAGGCATACAGGAAGCAAATCCGACAAAACGCCCATTTGTGTTAACCCGGTCTAATTTTTTAGGTGGTCACAGATATGCAGCCACATGGACAGGTGATAATACTTCTACCTGGGAACATCTTAAAATGTCAATTCCAATGAGCCTGAATCTCAGTTTGTCGGGACAGCCTTTTAATGGACCTGATATTGGTGGTTTCACCGGAAATGCAACTCCCGATCTTTATGGACATTGGATAGCTTTGGGAGCATTTTTTCCATTTTGTAGGGTTCATTCTGATTTTCGTTCAAAAAACAGGGAACCATGGGCATTTGGACAAGAAATTGAAAACGTATCCCGAATCGCATTGAACAGAAGATATAGATTACTTCCGTATCTCTATACACTATTTCATGAATCTTCAGTAAATGGAATGCCTGTAATGCGTCCGATGTTTTTTGCAGATGTAAAAGATACAAGACTAAGAACCGAAGATGAAGTATTCATGCTTGGAAATGATTTGATAATCATTCCCAAATGGGCAGTAGAACCTGAATTGCCTAAAGGTAATTGGCGTACGATAAATCTTGTTGGAGAAGATAGTGAAAATGATCAATATCAACCAGACTTAAAAATTCGTCCGGGTGCAATAATACCACTTTCAAATATTATTCAAAATACAGGGGAATATTCATTGACCGATCTTGATCTTTATGTATCATTAGATGAAAAAGGAAAAGCAAGAGGAACTCTGTATTACGATGAAGGTGATGGATATGATTATAAAAATTCACAGTATTCTTTGACAACATTCACAGCAGAACAAAAAGGAAATAAGGTAATCATTAAAGTTTCAGATAAAGAAGGTAAATATAATCCAAAAACAAAAAATCTCATTGTTCATCTGATTACTGATAATGGAATAATTGAAGGACAAGGAAAATTATCAAAGCCGATAAGAATTAAGATCAGTAAACAATAGGACACTGATTAGACAGATTTAATGGATATAGGATAAAAATAACAATGACAACATAATGACGACCATGATAATTATTAACTCAAATACTAAGACAATATAGTTTTCGCTAAATCTGGAGTTCTGTTGCACCGTGCAAAGTCCATAAGGTGGGGATTAAAAGGCGTATAATAAAAAAATATGAAATTACAGGATTAAAATATATATTTGTTATATTATTGATGAAATTGCTTTTTACGAGACCATCACATCACAAAAAAACGGAGGAAAAATGTTAAGAAAAATCATGGTATTATTAGTGGCAACTTTAATTAGCTTTGCCAATGCTCAAGACTCGTTAACTGTAACCGGAAAAGTATTAGACTTAACTGGAAATGGTGTAGAAAATGCCAAAATAACCAGTGAAGAAGGTCTATCTTCTTACACAAATGAAAATGGGGATTACACTATTAAAGTATCAAAAGATAATGTGCCAGTAGATAATTTTGATATTATACCTGAAACCTATAAAAACTACAGAATCAAAATATTCAATATAGTTGGACAGAAAGTATTTGATAGAGAATATCATAATACATCATTCTGTAATTTTAAATGGAATGGATATAATCAAATAGGGGAACAAATAAGTTCCGGCATATATTTCCCTGTAATAGAAAGTAATAGTAAAATTATTGCCAGAAGCAAAATGACAATAATTGGTGGAGAAATATTAAATAACAAACCTTTCATAAATTTTTCTGCAAAACGACAAAATTTGTCTGCTTTATCTAAAAAATCAGAATATGGATGGACAGTTATTTTGAATATAGAAGGTGATAATTTCGAAAATACAAACAATATAGAATTAGCAGTAGAAGATGACGATGATGACGGATATGGAAATGCAATGGCACATTGTGTTGATTTGTATCCAATTGCAGATTTTACTGTATCACCGGAATCAGGAACTCTGGATACAATATATACTTTTGATGCCAGTGCTACAATCAATGATGATAATGATTTACAAGTAAGATGGGATTTTGATAATGATGGAGTTTGGGATACAGATTTTAGT
>JAOZSG010000264.1 GCA_029939785.1 Fidelibacterota bacterium
TTTCAACTATAACTATTAATAATACAAATAAAAGTGACTATGATAATCTTGTTTTTATGGGAAATTTTTCATCTGATACATTGCCAAAAATAATTTTTGAAAATGTTGATAAAGATGATGATTGTTTTGCGATCAGTGGATCATGGCTTGAAGAAACTATAACAATTTCCAAAAATATTGAAAAAGGTGATAGTGTTATTCATTTTGATGAGAATGTGGACTTTGAAGTTGGTGACTGGATTCGATTTTGTGAACCTAAATTCAATGATAAATATGGAGATCATAGTGAATATGTTGGACAAGTTTCTCAAGTGACTTCAATATCTGATAGTTCTATAACTATCAAAGATGTTGCATCAAAATATTATTCAAGTGATAATGAAATGTGGATTAGAAAATTTGATCCGGTAGAAAATATTAGTTTTGAACATTTTAAAATAGAAAGAAATAATATAGAAAAAGGTTATGGCGAAACATTTTATTTTGGAAAAGCTATTAATTGCAGATTAATTGGAATTGAAAGTTATAATTGTACCGGATATCATGTAAATGTCAAAGAATCATCACATATTGAAATTCGTGGTTGCTATATTCACAAAGCTACAAACTATGATAGTAATCAGGGGACAGGATATGGTGTTGTACTTGGTTCTGCTGTTACTAATTGCCTGGTAGAAAATAATATTTTCATAAAAAACAGACACGCTATGCTGGTTGGAATGGGAGCAAACAGTAATGTTTTTGGTTATAATTTTTCCGATGATGCAGAATGGGATTACCCTACTCTTGATCCGGGAGACATTAGATTGCATGGTAGATATCCTTACGCCAATCTATTTGAAGGAAATTCTGTAGATTATGTATTCGGTGATCCAACACATGGTGATAATGGACCATATAACACATTTTTCAGAAATAACGTTAGAAAAAATGATATTAAGTTATTCAATACAGATTCATCAAATTTTGGATGTAATTATATCCAAAATGGAGTAATTGATTTGAAGCCAGACTGGATTGAATTAATTGCATGGCCAGATGCAACAACATCAGATACTGCAATAATAAATGATAATTGCGAAATGTCATCAATTTATCTTGATGCCAAACCCAGTTTCTTTCTTCCTGAAGATTTCTTTCCTCCTGTTGAAAATGATATGGTAAATAATCCAATTCCGTCACAATTTCGTTATGATACTGAAGATATTTTGACATATTATATCAAAGAGAATTACGATCTTATGAAACGGAAAAAAATGGATGATATTGAGGTGAATGAAGATTCACCAGACATGAGAATTGATTTGTCAGAAATATTTTTTGATCCAAATAAACAGAGTATAGATATTATCAAAACAATTAATAGTAATAATGATTCTATACTGACTTGTGAAATTTTTAATGATACATTAATCCTACATTTTATTGAAAATAAATTTGGTAATACAAATATTATAATATCAGGCGAATCAGATGGCATTACTTTAACAGATACTTTTTTAGTTTTCGTAAATCCAATTGATGACTCTCCGATAAGCAGAAATAAAAACATAAAAATTAAGAAGAATATTCCATATTATTTTCAAGATTCTGATTTTTACTATTTTGATGGTGATGGTGATGAATTTGGCGGTATAAAAATAACAAGTATTAATGTGTTTGGAACATTTCAGTATGACAACAATGAAGTTTTGCTAAATACTGATTATAATGATATTTCAAAATTGATGTTTCTTCTGGATACAGCAGCAACATCTATTTTTGAGTTTAAAGTAAAATCAGATGATAATGTTTACAGTGATTCAACATATCAAATAGTAATTAAATTAATCACTGATAACAGTTTGCCGGTTTTTCAAAATTCAATCCCAGATACAATTATTAATGAAAACACAACTTTTGAATGGAACTATATTGTTAATGATGACGATGATAGTTTGACTTTTACACTGGAGTCTATTAAAAAAGGCTCAATAGATTTAGAATTTCCTGAGGAAATCATGTATTTGGATACATTATCGGGCGAATTTCTTTGGACACCGGATTATAATGATTCAGGTGATTATGAAATTATTATGTCTGTAAATGATGGTGAGTTCTTTGTTTACGATACTTCAAATATTAAGGTTGTTAATGTAAATAGAAAACCGGAATTTGTAGATTTCCTTCCTGATACTATTATCACAAATAAAAATGAATTCACTTTTACATATACTGCAACTGATCTGGATAATGATAGTTTGATTTTTGGAATAAAGCATGAAATAGAAGGTTTATCAATTACAAATAATGGAAAATTAATCTGGGATATTCCTGAAAATCCAGAAAATAATTATTCGATAGAAATTTTCGTCACAGATTGGATTGATACTACTTTTTCTATAGTTTCTATAACAATTGAAAATGTTTTACCAATCACTCAGGATTTAGAATTGCCAGGCAGGTTTTATTTACATCAAAATTATCCTAATCCTTTTAATCCCAGTACAACCATTAATTACGAATTAAAAAATAATTGCCATGTGATAATCTCTATTTATGATATTGGTGGAAGGAAGTTATTGAAACTGTTTGACAGTCAACAAAAAATGGGTTATCATTCAATTATCTGGGATGCTAACGTTCCATCAGGTATTTATCTATACAAAATCCAAACAGATTATTTTAGTGATATAAAAAAATGTATATTAATGAAATAATGTTATATTTGAAGTTATGAAATTCAGATTCGAGATTTGAAAATCAATTAGTTACACAAACAAAATCGTAACATAAATTGTCCAATTGCTATTTTTTCTCATTATTAACAATAGTGCCGCACCTAAAGGTGCTTTAATATATTAGATAGTCATTTTTTTTACAAATAGGAATGCACCTCTGGTGCTTGAAAAATTATATAATTCGATAATATCCGAAACATACTCCTTTATACTTCATCCTTGAAAATTTCGTGTTGGATATTGGATATTTAGAATATCTTTGTTAGTTGTTAGTTGTAAATTGAAAGTGTACGATACTATTCTATCAAAACGAAAACCATTGTTTACACCAAGTTCAGATTTTTAAAATTCGGGACAGAGCGGTTTAATCTAAGTCAGGAGTTTATAAGTTTTTATATCTTTCACTAATTGCATGAATTATCACGAAAATGGTGGGAAGATAATTAGTGGAAGGAAAAACTTTTCTTGATTTTTTTAGAATAATGCAGGTTAATCTTTCCGCTTCTTAAGTTTCATAATTACATTTCTTCCCCAATTCACACTATCAATAGTAGGTTTTACGGGGCATAAAAAACGACACCAGGGACGTTTTATAAAAAGAGATAAAATAAGTATAGATATTAATAAAATATACTCAAAAATATTCCCTTTCAGGGTAAATGCAGTTCCAAAAATTTCATGTCCGTAAAATCCTTGATTACGACTAATTAATGCAAACATTATAATACCAAGCGACAGAAAACGTGGTAGCCATTGTAATATAGTTCCAATTTTACGAGGAATTTTGAGTTTTGGTTTACTAATATAGCCCAGAATTTCCTGTGCTCCGCCAAACGGACAAATATGAGAAAAATAAGGATTAATACCCCAAATAATAATAGGTAGATATACTCCTATAATAAGAATATACCATATAGCGTGAGTATATATATTTGGAAAATTTCCCAATAAAATAGTATTAATATCAGTTATAGACATTGGTGTTGCATATAAGAATCCTATAAAGGTTAAACTAATAAATATTGTGATCCAGCGGAATGTTTTTTTATAAGGTAGTTTTCTGATTAATATTAGGTAACCAAGAAAAAAAGTAATAATCAACATGATTTCACGCAAATTGATTTGAATTCTTGATTTTTTAATGTTATTGATGGAAAAACCGGGTACAGCTTCGGCAAATTTTATACTGGCTTTTTTGACTGCCTGAGATATTCCAACACATGAAACAGTAGATCCTGTTACTCCATCTATTCCCTTACCTAATTGAAAGTTACTATTTGTTTTTTTTCCTATATATTGACTATAATAATCATACTTATCAAGCCTGGCAAAGAAGGAGGGTGTTTCTGTTTGGTGAATTATATTTAATTTCCGGATAACACCTTTAGTATCTATTGAAATTGATAGTTTGATAATACCACTATAACCGGTTGCTTCAGCAATTGCAATATAACCTGAAGGCTTTGCAAATATATTGTTTGAATTATAAACTGAAAAGACATCTTCGGCTAATGGTTTAAAAACAACTCCATTGGGCATTGCTTTTTTTAAATATATTTCACTATCATCTGTTTTTTCTGATTTTCCAATAAACCAAGAAATGATAATACATAGAATTACAAAGTATGGGAAATATTTATTTAGAAATCGCATTTTTATCCATTACCTGTTCAAATTCAGACATTCTGATCAAAGATTGAATATGTGATTAGTTACATAGATTCGTTTAAAATATGAAATTACACACAAATTACTGAGTTGTCTATATGAGGAAAAGGTGATGGAATATATTTATCAGCTTGATCATCATTGACCCAGTAAGTATTATTTACTTTATATCGGAATTGATATTCTTTGCCAACTTTTAAATTTATTTCAATCTTAAAATCTCCATTTTTAAGTTTTTTCATTGGATTAGTTTCATTATTCCAGTCATTAGCATCACCAATTAAATTTACACTATCAACATTGCCAATATATTTTTTATGCAATCTGAAAGTAACTTTACATTCAGGTTTTGATTTCAAATATTTTTTATTTAGCATATTTTCTCCATTATTTTTTATTATAAATCAGTTCATAAATTTAGGCAAAAGTTACAACAATTAAAATAATAAGCAATAGTGATATAGTAATTATCTCTGTTAAACTGAGTGTTTATGAGATATTCTGTTCTATTTATTAAGATGAACTCGTAAAAAGTATAGCACTTCCAATTTTTCGACCTCTCTGTCATGCTGAGCCCGTCGAAGTATGCAT